>JBARYO010000148.1:0-2490 GCA_049647905.1 Elainellaceae cyanobacterium
GCGGCAGCTCGACTTTCTGCCCCTAATGAATGCGGTCCAGTTTTCTAGCCTTGACCTGGAGCTGGTGCGGGGAAGCCCCAGCGGTCGACGGCGCTGGCTCGACACCCTGCTAATGCAGCTAGAGCCAGTCTATGCCTACATCCTGCAGCAGTATCATCAAATCCTCAAGCAGCGCAACGCCCTACTCAAGCAGTCTGCAGGCAAACCCATGCAGGACATCGCGCCTCAAATGGCTCTATGGGACGCCCAGCTCGCTGCTGCGGGCACCCGCCTGATTCGCCGTCGCAGCCGGGTGCTGCAGCGGCTGGCGCCCATTGCCCAGCAGTGGCATCACGACATCAGTCATGGCAGCGAAGTGCTGACCATCCGCTATAGCCCCAACGTTGCCGCCGACAGCGACGATCCCCAGATGATTCAGCAGGCCTTTTTGGCCAAAATCCAAGAGCGGGCGATCGCTGAATTCAGTCAAGGGAATTCGCTGGTAGGGCCGCACCGGGACGATGTAGACTTCATCATCAACGACACCCCGGCGCGGCAGTATGGCTCCCAAGGGCAGCAGCGTACCTTGGTCCTTTCCCTCAAGCTAGCGGAGCTAATGCTGATTGAAACCGTGGTGGGGGAACCGCCGCTGCTGCTGCTGGACGATGTGCTGGCGGAGCTTGATTTAACGCGTCAAAACCAGCTTTTGGGGGCGATTCAAGAGCGCTTCCAAACCATCATCACCACAACCCATCTGGGGGCATTCGATGCCCAGTGGCTGCGGGCCTCTCAGATTTTGACGGTCAAGGCAGGGGCGATCAACACAGAAGCTTAGATGCTGGTAAGGCATGGTTAACGGCTAAACTAAACGAGCCACCAGCAGTAGTTTTTCCCAGCTAAGCCGCCTCAACCTATGACATCACCACTCCCCACCGCCCTAGTCACCGGAGCATCCAGCGGCATTGGAGATGCGATCGCCCGCAGGCTCGCCGGAGAGGGCTACCGAATCATCGCGGTGGCCCGTCGTCTAGAGCGGCTGAAGGCGCTGGCGGCAGACTTCCCAGACGGGGTTATCGTTCCCGAAGCGGTGGACCTGCGGCAGGACGATGAGATTTTGGCGCTGTTCGAGCGGGTTCAGGCCAGCGGGACTGGCCTAGATGTTCTGGTGAACAACGCGGGGCTAGGGCGGCGGGCACCGCTCCTCTCTGGAGATACCGAGGGCTGGCGAGAGATGCTGGACATCAACGTTCTGGCCCTCACCATCTGTACCCGCGAAGCGGCGACGCTAATGCAGGCCAACGGCGATCGCGGTCACATCATCAACATCAGCTCCATGGCGGGGCACCGAGTCCTGCCCGGCAGCACCTTTTACGCCGCCACCAAGTTTGCCGTTAGAGCGCTGACGGAGGGACTGCGGCAGGAGCTGCGCCAGGCGGAACGCAATATTCGCGTCTCATCCATCAGTCCGGGGTTCGTGGAAACCGAGTTTGCGGCCCAAATGGACGGCGAGGAAAAGGCCAAGGAAATCTACGGGCGATTTCCGGTGCTGCAGCCTGAGGATATTGCCAACGCCGTGTGGTATTTGATATCTCAGCCAGAACATGTGCAGATTCACGACGTGCTGGTGCGCCCCACCCAGCAGAGCAGGTGAACCAATGCAATAGCGGCTAGGCCATGACCATACCGCCATCAATGGTTAGCGTCTGTCCGGTGATATAGGCTCCCGCTGGGTCAGCGGCCAAAAAGCGCACCAGCCCCGCCACCTCCTCCGGCTTGCCGAAGCGGCCCAAGGGAATGAATTTGAGAATGTCTTCTGCGGCCTTGAGGTCGTGGGTCATATCGGTTTCAATGAAGCCAGGAGCCACAGCATTGACGGTGATACCGCGCGTGGCCATCTCTTTGGCAACAGTCTTCGTCAAGCCCAGGACCCCCGCCTTAGCGGCGCTGTAGTTTGCTTGCCCAGGGTTGCCCATCTGCCCAGACACCGACGCAATATTGATGATGCGGCCCGATCGCTGCTTCAGCATCGGCTTGGTGACCGCCTGGATGCAGAAGAACACCCCCGTGAGATTGAGGTTGATCACCGCCTGCCAATCTGCTGGCTTCATTCGCATCAATAGGGTATCGCGGGTGATGCCAGCATTGTTTACCAGCACGTCCACCCGGCCCCACTGGTCCATTACGGTTTTGAAGCAGGCTTTGACCTCCTCTTCTTGGGAGACATCGGCTTGGATGGCGATCGCCTCTGACCCCATGGCCTGAATTTCAGACACGACGGCCTCCGCCGCCTCTGCTGAGCGGGCATAGTTCACGGCGACCTTGGCCCCCTCTGCGGCCAGCTGCAGGGCAATGGCGCGGCCTATTCCCCGCGAAGCTCCAGTGACAACAGCCACTTGATCGGTGAGTCGCTTGGTCTGCGCCATATCCATACCCTCATAATCCGTCTTAAAATTGCCTGATCATAGTACTATAGCGATCGCCATATCGGTTAGGACAAAGGTGCGTTCTAGA
>JBARYO010000149.1:0-1786 GCA_049647905.1 Elainellaceae cyanobacterium
GATGAAGGCTGTAATACCAAGCCTTTGGCCAATTTTATTTGAGCTAATACCCAAAGGCGGTAGCTCTACTTGCCGGTAGTAGATATTAAGGACGGTTCGCTATGCTTGAAAGTTATGAAGCGGTATATGAAAATGGCCAGCTCAAGTGGCTTAATGAGCAGCCAGTGGTTGATTCTGCTCGCGTCATCGTCACCGTCCTCGAAGATCTAGCTCTTAACGCTGTAGATAATGGTGCACATTCAACGAAGCGTCGCTTTCCACCTGACGCGATTGCGGGTAAGGGCAAGACGTTGGGCGATATCGTCAGTCCTATCGTGCCGGAAGAAGATTGGGAATGCCTCAAATGATCCTGCTCGATACCCATATATGGTTTTGGTTAATTACCCAGGAGTTTGAGCGTTTCCCCAAAGGATGGCGAGACATCATCGAAACGGCTCCCACCGTAGGCATTTCAGTCATTTCCTGTTACGAGATCGCCTTAGCCCGAGATAAAGGACGTTTGGAACTTCCTTGTCCGACGAATCAATGGCTAGAGGCTGCACTAGAACCGTCGGGCATTTCATTGCTCCCGCTTACCCCTGAGATTGCTTGTGCAGCAGTCGCACTGTCGCCTATTCACAAAGATCCCTTTGACCGCGTGATTATTGCGACAGCCATTGCTCAGGATGCCAAACTCGCCAGTGTCGATGGTTTGTTTCGTCGCTACCCAGAGCTAACAGCTTATTTGCTTGATTAGTCTAATTATTTTGTCGTCGTTGTTGAGGGCAAGCGATACCGGTGCCTCGTCGAATTAGCAAAAAATGTGTGGCCTGTGCGCAGCTCAGTGCGGCTGATGCGCAGCAGCTGCATGGGAAAAAAGGCGATGATTGCTGGCATGAGAAGCGATGTCCGCGTCGGCGCTCCCATTATCGTAATCGTCAGCAGCTGAATGAAAAGCGGCGGTTGGCGTATCAGCAGCAGGTTGCTGGCGAAGTGTCGGCAGAAGGGGCAGTAGAGACGGTTTCGCTGCCGGTGGCCGACTCGTCAGTGCCTTACGCTAATCTATATATCTGGCGGGAGAAGCGGAAGGATGCGCCGATTCATGCGATCGCGGCCTCTGTTTTCCAGAATGGTTCCAAAGTGCTGGAAGTAGCGCCGATTCATTGCGCAGGCTATCGCAAGCGCCAGCTAGAGAAATACGTTCAGAAAGATGTGATGAGCTATCTGAGGGCGCGGTTTGGGATTACCTTTTTTGCCGATGAGATTCGTCTAGAGCCAATGGAGTGTCCGATTGACGGCTGCCCATGGCATGACCGGCTGATGTCTGGGCAGGACAACCCCTCCGATCACGTTGAGGCCACTCATGGATAATCTGCGTCAGCTGGAGCTGAACTTAGAAGTGGCCCTGGAGAAAGCGACTGAGACACCAGAGCAGGCCGATGTACTCAGTCTTTGGGCACAGTTTGAAGGTGAGCTAGCCGGACTAGAGCAGCGCGACCACCTGAGAGTCGCGGGCGATATTCTGGTTCAGCTAGCTGGATTGTGCGAGACCAAGGCCGATTTACTTTGGGAAGATTGGCAAGATGCTCATAATGCGGATGGGCCGGTGATGGATGGCGATTGGTTGTCGGGCCTGACACGGCAAACACAAGAGCTAGATTTTTCTGAGCTGGTTGAACGCTCATATCGGACAGGGGAACGCTCCGATGAAGACAAAGCCGATGAGGATTCTATCGCCGGTGATGTCCTGAAGCTGTCGGTCTTAGATATGATTGACGCGCTAGACGATGCTGACCTAAAAAGTCAG
>JBARYO010000150.1:0-14531 GCA_049647905.1 Elainellaceae cyanobacterium
GTCCTATCGAATGTCGGCTGAGCAACTCAAGCAGCTCAACCCCAAGGGCATCATCTTGTCTGGTGGACCCAGCTCGGTATACGCCTCCGGCGCACCGCACTGCGATCCCGAGATATGGAACCTGGGAATTCCTATTTTGGGGGTTTGCTACGGGATGCAGCTCATGGTTCAGCAGCTTGGCGGCACTGTTACTCAGGCGGATCGGGGTGAGTATGGGAAAGCGGCCCTATTTATTGATGATCCGACGGACCTGCTGACGAACGTTGCTGATGGCTCCACGATGTGGATGAGCCACGGTGATTCTGTAGAGCGGCTCCCTGAGGGATTTGAGCAGCTTGCCCACACCGACAACACGCCCTGTGCGGCGATCGCCCATCCTGAACGCAAACTCTACGGCGTTCAGTTTCACCCCGAGGTGGTTCATTCCAAGGGCGGAGATGCCCTGATTCGCAACTTCGTCTACCACGTCTGTAACTGTGAGCCCACCTGGACGACAGAAGCCTTCGTGGATGAAGCCATCCGCGAAATTCGAGCCAAGGTAGGGAAAAAGCGGGTTTTGTTGGCGCTCTCCGGCGGGGTTGACTCCTCGACGCTGGCATTTTTGCTGCACCGGGCTATTGGGGATCAGTTAACCTGTGTCTTTATCGATCAGGGCTTTATGCGTAAGCAGGAGCCTGAGCGTCTGGTAGAACTATTTGAGCAGCGCTTCCACATTCCGGTCGTCCATGTCCAAGAGCGCGATCGCTTTCTTGCGCAGGTTGCTGGCATCACAGATCCGGAGGAAAAGCGGAAGCGGATTGGCCACGAATTTATCCATGTGTTCGAAGAGCAGTCGCACAAGCTTGGCCCCTTTGACTATTTAGCGCAGGGGACGCTCTACCCTGACGTAATTGAATCGGCTGATACCAACGTCGATCCAAAGACAGGCGATCGGGTGGCGGTGAAGATTAAAAGCCACCACAACGTCGGTGGCTTACCTAAAGACCTCCGGTTTAAGCTAGTTGAGCCGCTGCGAAAGCTCTTCAAAGACGAGGTTCGGCGCGTTGGGCGGTCCATTGATTTGCCAGAAGAAATTGTTCGTCGCCATCCGTTTCCGGGCCCAGGACTGGCCATCCGCATTATTGGCGAGGTGACTGAGGAACGGCTCGGAATTTTGCGGGATGCAGACTACATTGTGCGCGAAGAAATCAGCAAGCAGGGTATGTACCACGATTTCTGGCAAGCCTTTGCCGTGCTACTGCCGGTTCGCAGCGTCGGCGTAATGGGGGATCAGCGCACCTATGCCTACCCTATTGTGCTGCGGCTAATCTCCAGTGAAGATGGGATGACAGCGGATTGGTCTCGCGTTCCTTACGATCTGCTTGAGCGCCTCTCGACCCGCATTGTCAATGAAGTCGCTGGCGTCAACCGAGTGGTGTACGATATTACATCGAAACCGCCTGGAACGATTGAGTGGGAGTGAGCTAACGTCCGACCCTGACATCGGTCTTAACGTTGAGAGATCTTGGGGGGAGCCTGTGGAAAACAGCAGCCTGCCTGTGGAAAAGCCGGTATTTCCTGTGGAAAAGCCGGTTATTTTCCTATGATAATGACGCAACACGACAAGGCGGGTGGCGGCTCAACGTTAAAATACCCTATGTGACACACTGCCCTGTGTGACACACTGATGTGATCTGCGCTACGGGTTTCACCGGTAGTCAGGTCTGTCATTATCCTCGTAACGTTAATCCCATGCCTGGATCTTCCAAGACTTCTGATTTAAGCCAGCACATCGACAATGCCACTGCTAATCCGTTCGAATCTGGACTAGCGGGACGGCGACGCAAAGCGGCAGTTACCTTAACAGCAGTGTGGAGTGGCACCGTGGTGCTTCATCTTGTTCCAGGCGGCTCGTGGATTGTGGTTGGCTTGACGGCTTTGGTCGGTATGCATCTTGTTCGGACCATGTTTACTCGTCCCAGGATTGAACCAGAGCCACTAACGGAGCATGCCGTTCACTATCCCTACGTCTCGCTGCTTGTTGCGGCAAAGAACGAAGAGGCCGTCATCGCTAACTTAATCAAAAATCTATGCACGTTGGATTATCCTGATGACCATTACGACGTCTGGCTGATTGATGACTCCAGTACCGACCAAACGCCCGCTATCCTCGAGCGCTTGGGCCAGGTCTATCCTAATCTCAACGTCGTTCATCGCTCGGCAGAGGCCGGGGGGGGTAAATCCGGGGCATTGAATCAGGTCTGGCCACTCACCCAGGCCGACATCATGGCAGTATTCGACGCTGATGCTCTTGTGCCCGATGACTTACTCCGCCGTGTAGTCCCTCTTTTTGATCAGACGGAAGTGGGCGCAGTCCAAGTGCGTAAGGCGATCGCCAATGCGTCGGCCAATTTCTGGACCCGTGCCCAGGCTGGTGAGATGATTCTAGATAGCTATATTCAAGAGAAACGCATTGCCGTTGGTGGAATAGGCGAGTTGAGGGGAAACGGCCAGTTTGTCCGTCGCGATGCCATTGAAGACTGTCACGGCTGGAATGAAGAAACCATTACCGATGATCTGGACTTGACCCTGAGGCTGCATCTCAACCGTTGGACTGTTTTGCACCTATCTAGTTCAGCCGTTGAGGAAGAAGGGGTCACTGGGGTTGTTGGTCTTTGGCACCAGCGCAGTCGCTGGGCAGAAGGGGGCTATCAGCGCTACTTGGATTACTGGCGACTGATTGCTCAAAATCGTTTGGGGACGCGAAAAACACTGGATATGCTTGCCTTCTGGACAATCCAGTATCTGGTGCCGACAGCGGCACTGCCTGACTTGCTGATGGCGATCGCGCGAAACCGATTGCCTGTGCTTAGTCTCCTGACGACAATCGCGACGGGCTTTTCGCTGGTGAGCGTAACTTTGGGCCAATGGCGGCTGCATCAGTCAGAATCCATGACGGATGTGGTGGAGTCGGAGACTACATTGGCAACAGCACTGCCAGTGACGATCTCCCAGCGCTCCGCCGCATCACCAACACAGCGGCTGATCACCACCGCAGCGATCTTATTCAGGAGTTTGCGGACGACGCTGTACATGTTGCACTGGATGCTCGTCATTGCTAGCACCTCGATTCGGATCTCGATTCGGCCAAAGCGTTTAAAATGGGTGAAAACAGTACACCATGGTAGCGGCGAGACTGGTGATGGCAGCGTCTTAATTGATGTTTAGTCCGCCGTGCCTTTCATAGCGTATATCTGAGCGATGGGACAAACTGAATTTATAACCCAAACATTTTCAGCCCTTTGCTTTCTTGCTGCAGGGCTTGTCTTTGCAGGACGTGTCTACTCCAGCATCGTCTTGACTAGCCCATCTGATCGCATTGATATTCAGACGGACCGCGACAAGTCAGGGCTGCACTGGTCCACGGTGGCGCGCTGGCAGCTCCATACGCCGCCAAATGCGCCGAATGGGAATAGCCCCACCGATGAACCGACGTCAGCTGGAGCACTGCAGGCTGTTGCAGAACCTAATTCGACTCAAACTGAGGCCAAAATTGACCCGTTGCTGGTATCCCAGCAGCGCCAAGGGGTAGTCTCAGTTTTGCCTGTTGCGCAGCTTTCTGTCAGCAAGCTGCAGCTGGCGAATACTAACCGCACCACCAACGTCGCTGCAGATGCTGCTATCGTAGACTTAAGCGATCGCCGCGTCTATCTTTACAACGGGAAACAGCTGCTGGTAGATTACCCAATCGCCGTCGGTCGACAGCATTGGGAGACGCCTACGGGCAAGTTTGACGTCATCGAGAAGCAGGAAAATCCGGTATGGCGGCATCCGTTTACACGAGAGCTTGTTCCTCCAGGACCCGCTAACCCTTTAGGAACTCACTGGATTGGTTTTTGGACCAACGGAACCCATCAGATTGGTTTCCACGGCACTAATGATACAGAGGCAATCGGGCAAGCTATTTCCCACGGCTGTATCCGGATGCGCAACGCAGATGTGCAGATGCTTTATGCGCTGATGCCTTTGGGGGCAACCGTCACAGTACGTCACTAGGATCGTCTTCTAGGGGTATAGCCTGCTGCTCTCTAGCGGGATCTTGAGGAATCTCAATTTCAACCAACTCCTCTGCTGGCAATGCTCTCAAGTCAGGCAGCTCGATTTTTTCTTGGGGTTTTTCTTTCAACGTCAGCGGTAGCGTCAGCGGGCGATCTAGCCAGCAACTTGCAGTGGGTAAGGTCTGCTCTAGATCTTCTAAAGGTCTGGGAATAATCATCACGGAGTGTAGCTCGCCAATGCGCTCCGCCTCTTGCATGCCGCGCTCAATGGCAATGGTTACATCGGCAACGTTGCCGCGAATGATGGCGGTGCACAGACCAGAGCCAATAAGTTCATAGGAGGCCAAATGGACTTCGGCAGATTTGAGCATGGCATCCGCAGCCCCCACCATTGCCGGAAACCCCCTAGTTTCTAGCAGCCCTACCGCTTGTTTGCTCAAGCGGCTATAGCCCCGATCCTCAATCAGTTCCGCAAGTCGGCTACCAATAGGTAGCACCGCATCTAAGTTAGGCAGGGGGCGAGGAATGACCGACTTAGAGACGAACTGACCAAATTGCTTCGCCGTCTCGGCCCCGCTCTCTACGGCAATTTTGACATCGGAGAAGCGTCCCCTGACCACAGCAGTACAGTAGCCACCGCCAATTTTCTCGTACCCCAGCAGGGTAACGCCCGCAGATTTTAGCATCATATCAGCGGTCCCGATGATGGCTGGAAAGCTGCGGGTCGAAACCAGCCCCAAGGCCATATTGGCAAAGTCAGGATGCTGTCGGGACATAGGTGTTGCCTGGGACTCTAGCTCGGACGCTTTATCGGCCATAATCCATCATCAATCTTCGATGCACAATAGCCCTATGGAACGCCTGCTGAGGTCTAAAATACCGCTTGCTGAGCTACGGAAGCCGCTAACGGGTGGCTGGCTGTTAGGGTGAAGACATCATACGCATCAGACGCTCCACTACAATCTTGCCATAGACCTCAGTTCTCTGAATAGGCTGAGGCTTGGCCTCAGAAGGCTTGGCCTCAGAAGGCTCTGCTCCAGGCACAGAAGGCTCTGCTTCAGAAGGCTGGTTTGGCAACGCGCTAGATGCGGTATTAGCAACCTCTGACGCTTGGTCTTTTGGGTCTGCCGGCGCGCAAAACAGCGCTTGTTCACCCAGAATAGTATCTGCGTCAATCAGCTGCCCCTGCGCCACGTCAACCTTAGCTAAGAGGGTCGAATTAGCACCGATGCATGCTCCTGCCCCAATTCGACCATATCCCATAAGCAGAACGCCTGTCCCTAGTGTAACCTGAGTGGCAATAGACAGCACCCCACCTTGAGCATGAAGCACCGCTCCTGATCCAATGGATACGCTTGGTCCTACAACAAGACGGCTACCTGGGTCGGCCTGCAGGAAAACCCCGAATGCGATCGCCGCTGAGGGGTGAACCTGAACGTCGCCGCTGATGTAAAAACAGGAGTCGCTCCTAGAGCTGAAAGGCACATCCATAAAATAGAGCGATTGAGACGAGTTGAGATCCCTTGAGAAGGTGAGCCTACTGCTGCTCACCCCCGTAAGGGCAGAAGAGCCACTACGGACGTTGGATAATCGCTTCTAATACCCGTCGCTTTGCTTTTGGATCAATCCCAATCAAGCGAACATACTCACCTGAATGCTCTTTCATACAGTCTTCCAAAGCGCTCACGACTTGGGGAAGCTTCGTAGACTCAATGGTGGCACAGCTCTTCCAAGACGAGGTTTGAAAACGGCGAGTATCAGCATGCTCAGTCCCAATACGATTGCCTTGGGATAGAAGATACTTGATTTGGTCAATCGTTTCGGCCTGGAGTTTTTGACTGCTGACAGGGGCGCTGTACCCGTTGGAGGCGCGTTTGACGCCGCTCGTGGCTACCGCCGCGGGCCTCACCTGCGGCTGAGACGCGAGGGTAGAGCCGTCAGGGCGTTGAACAATAGTTTCAAGCACTCGCCGCTTTGCTTTGGGGTCAATGCCGATCAGCCGGACGTATTCGCCCTGATGTTCAGACATGCACTGCTCTAGCGCAGAAATTACTTCGGACTCTCGGTTAGATTGAACCGGGGGGCAGGTGTGCCACGAGGACGTGCGGAAGCGACGTGCGTCGGCATGCTCCATCCCAATGCGATAGCCTTGGGAGAGCAACCCGCGGACCTGCTGCGCTACATCGCCGCTCAACTGTCCAGAAGACGACGATGAGCTGGAATAGCTTGATGAGCGGCTCTCTGAAGAATGGCCATTGCTCGTCGTACCAGCATAGCCACTAGGGCGAACCAATGGCGTTTGCGTGATTGAAGCATCGTCACCAGGGCGCTGAACAATCATCTCCAGCACTCGCCGCTTGGCTTGAGTATCAATGCCAATTAGTCGGATGTACTCACCCTGGTGCTCTGACAAACACTGCTCTAGGGCAGCAAACACTTCAGACTCTCGGCTAGATTGAATTGGGGGGCAGGTATGCCATGAGGAGGTACGAAAGCGGCGCATGTCAGCATGCTCCATGCCGATGCGATAGCCTTGGGAGAGCAGCTGCCGCACCTGATCCACTACCTGAGGCTTGAGGGATCCGGACCGAGCGCGGGAACCATTGCCGTTGGAGTGGTTGTCAGAGCCAAAGCCATTGCCATTGTAGTTAGCTTTGGGCTGCGCGACATCACGACGAGCTGGCGCGTAGGTTGTTGTTCCCGGCTTATCGCCCGGACGGTGAATGACTTGCTCCAGCACGCGCCGCTTCGAGCGAGTATCTACCCCCAACAGACGAACGTAGTCTCCCTCATGCTCTGCCAGACAGCGCTCCAACGCCTTGATGATATCGCCTTCGCGGTTAGAATCGCCTAGGGTATAGCTGTGCCAAGATGAGGTCCGGAACCGACGACGATCAGCCACCTCAGCGCTGACACGATAGCCTTGGGCAAGCAGCTGCCGCACATGCGAAACGTCGCTGGAATTAAGGTGGGCTGCTTGACCAGCATGGGTAGCAGTGGCGTTGGGTAGGGTAGTCATGGTGTCTTTAGTGGATTGATAGCTCTGTTCCAGTTCCTTGCGAATAGCGGTGATACAGCCTATGTCTTCGGCACAGCGGTAGCCCCGTCGCAAAGCATCATTGACGTCGATCATGTGGTGGGCAAATTCAGCGTCGACGGACTGAACATTGGGCAGACGCTCTGCCTGCTCTTGCCGCGTAATTACGGAACCTGACGGCACGTACTTCCCCGCCGGAACCTCTACATCTTGAATCAGAGCGTGCATCATTACGATACAGCCCTTCCCGACCCGAGCATTAAAAATTGTGGAGCGGAACCCGATGAAGCAGCCATCACCAACATAGGCTGGGCCGTAAATCAGGCACATGTGGGTAATAGAGGTGTTCTTACCAATCCAAACGGAATAGTTTTGACCGTCGTCTCCGACAACTCGACCCTGCTCAAGGCCATGGATGACAACGCCATCTTGAACGTTGCTGCTTTCGCCGATATGAAACGGTGTCCCTTGATCAGCCCGAATTGACGTCCCCGGGGAGACCAAGACATTCTCACCGACATGAACATCGCCGACGATGTTGGAGAAGGCATGAACATAGGCCGTTGCGTGAATCGTAGGTTGAGCCAAGTCCTTGGCCCAGACAGTGGGTGGAGCGGTGGAACTGTGAGCCGTCATAATCTTTATCTCTCCTTGCGTAGCATGCGATCGCGAGCTGTTCGCTTGCGATGAAGCTGCTGTTGGTGAAGCAGTCGAAGCGCGTAACCTGGAGACCGCGAATTCTACACGTTAGAGGCTACAGCCAACATACCGCATATTGCCTATAGACTCAGACCGCATTCCCTAAGACGTTAATCAAACGTTACGCACCGGGCTTACGCAATGTGCAATATCAAAACGACGACGCTAATGTCCGATTATTCAGGGAAACGAAGCGACCAACTAGATATTCGATGCCATAGAATACCCTACGTTGCACCTACCTCTCATCGTCACGCTTGCTGTACAGGGATTGTCGGTCGACGCTAATCGTATCGATAATGCCAATGACTAGGGCGTCTAGAGGTCGAGTTTCTCCGCGATCAAACTGACGAGCGGCGCTACCGCGGCTCACTAAAACCCATTCGTTCACTCCCGCTCCAACATTGTCGGCAGCTACCTCACACTCACCTAATTCGTTACCGTTTTCATCTACGAACTGCACCAGTAGGAATTTCATTCCAGTCAGACTTTGTTCCTTTTGGGTGCTGACAACAGTACCGCGAACTTTAGCAATTCGCATCAGGCAACGGTTTCCATAAGTGACATCATTGACGGCTCTGCATCGTGCCAACATCATACCAAGCGGCGTCCATAAAGACATCAGGGCAAGATGTTGACAACCCAACCTTGCCCCAGCAACCGCTTTAGTCCTGTGGCCCTAACGCTATGGCATTGAATATAAGCGGGTTAACTTCTGAACTGCTCCACTGCCTCGGTGTATCGAATCGGCAGAACATACTCAAGGTTTTCGTGAGGACGGGCAATGATGTGGGTCGAGAGAACTTCGCCACCGTTGACGCGCTTGGCGTTTTCAATACCAGCTGCAACCGATGCCTGTACCTCAGAGACGTCGCCTCGAACAATGACGGTCACACGGCCACTTCCAATCTTCTCATAGCCCACTAGCGTGACTCGTGCCGCCTTTACCATGGCGTCAGCGGCCTCTACTACGGCGGGAAATCCGAGAGTTTCTACCATTCCAACTGCAATTGGCATTACTTATCTCCTAAAGCTTAGATACGCGAGGTTGTTGTTCGGCCCTCTAAAGGCAAAGGGGCGAATACTTGCTATGGCTCTGCCCAATATTCTTTAGAGAAGCGCTATTAAAAATTACCAAGCTCAAGAATACCGCTCTGCTTTGACCTTTGGCAATATAACTTAGAATGATTATCTCAAATCTCTTCGATAAGAGAATCTCATATACCACTAAAAAGGTCACTACCTTACTCAGCGTGACAAATGTAAATGTAGTCACTTTTCTGTTGACTATTTTTAATATTTCGAATCAATTGATGTGCTCACTGTGCGGTACGAGGGCCTATGTTTTTCAGGTGCTATATGTCAGAAAATAGCGCTGCTGCTCGCTTTGGGGCTAGATCAGCCATGAGCGGCTATAGTGCCATTGTGCTGATAGCGATCGCCAGCGTCGTTCATTGAGGTCGGAGCGCTCTCCTGGTAAGCTATATAAGCAATTAGTAAATATTTGTGACTTTCATTTTCTGACTCAAGCTGGTCACAGAATAAACGTGAGATAGCAGAACTTAGGATGGGGCGATCGTGATGATGCAGGCGCTGCTGCAAACGAGTTGGTGTATTCCGCTCTACGGCTTATTGGGCGCATTTCTGACGCTACCTTGGTCCATTGGGCTTGTCCGGCAAACCGGTCAGCGGCCAGCAGCCTACATCAATATACTGACGACGCTGTTAACGTTTATACATGGGGCGATCGCGTTCACCGTGGCTTGGGGGCAGCCACCCCAGCAGCTTGTTTTTCATTGGCTAGAGGTGGCGGATCTGGATCTACCTCTGGTGGTGGAAATCTCTGCGACAACGCTGGGGGCGATGCAGGTGGTCGCTGGCATCAGCCTTTTAGCCCAGCTCTACGCCTTGGGCTACATGGAGAAAGACTGGTCGCTAGGGCGATTCTTTGGCCTGATGGGGGTTTTTGAAGCGGCCCTCAGCGGCATCGCCATCAGTGATTCGCTGTTCTTAAGCTATGCCTTACTGGAAATATTAACGCTGTCCACCTATCTGCTCGTTGGGTTTTGGTATGCCCAACCTCTCGTGATTACGGCTGCGCGGGATGCCTTTCTGACCAAACGCGTTGGCGACATTATTTTGCTGATGGGTTTGGTGGCTCTATCTAGCTTTGGCGAGGGATTGACCTTTTCCGATCTGCAGGTTTGGGGGGAAAGTACGCCGCTACCGCCTCTTGTGGCGGCATTGCTGGGTCTGGCATTGATCGCGGGACCCACCGGAAAATGTGCCCAGTTCCCCTTGAACCTATGGCTCGATGAGGCCATGGAAGGGCCAAATCCAGCGGGCATCATGCGAAATTCCATTGTGGTTTCGGCTGGTGCCTATCTGCTAATCAAATTGCAGCCGGTATTCACCCTGTCGCCGGTCTCTGAAGACGCCCTCATTCTGATTGGCAGCATTACGGCGGTGGGCGCATCGCTTGTGAGTATTGCTCAAATCGACATCAAGCGGACTCTGTCGCACTCAACTAGCGCTTGGATGGGGTTAGTCTTTGTCGCCGTCGGCGTTGGCCAAGTCGATGTTGCGCTGCTGCTGCTGCTGGTTCACGTGATGGCTAAAGCGCTGATGTTCATGAGCATTGGTGCCGTCATTTTCACCACCCACAACCAGAACATCACGGAGATGGGTGGCCTGTGGTCGCGGATGCCAGCCACAACGACAGCGTTTGTTGTGGGCAGCGCTAACTTAGTGGCGCTATTTCCCCTAGGTGCGTTCTGGATTGTGCAGCGCTGGACAGCGGGGGGCTGGGTCATGCCCACTTGGCTGTTGAGTCTTCTGTTGATCGTAAACTTGCTGACGGCTCTCAACCTAACGCGGGTCTTTCGATTGGTCTTCTGCGGCAAGACCCAGCCGAAGACTCGCCGTGCGCCAGAGGTTGCTTGGCCCATGGCGTTTCCGATGGTTGTTTTGACGGTGGTTGTGGCCCTGTCGTCCCTGATCCCAATTCAGTGGCCGCTATTGCTGAGCCCATCTATTCCATTCAAGGCCGCCAGTCAGGCCGAGGTCAATCTCTCAGTATTGCTAATTCTGCTGTCTGGGCTGATGGGATGCATCATCGGAGGCACCATTGAACTGCGGCGGGCTTGGGCACGCCCCGTTGGGGTTTCACTGCGGTTTTTCCAAGATCTGCTGGCCTACGATTTTTACATTGAAACCCTTTACGACAGGACCGTCGTATGGGCCGTCAGCACGATCGCTGAGGCGACGTCTTGGTTCGATCGCTATGTCGTGGACGGAGCCGTCAATCTGGTTGGTGTGGTTACGGTGTTTGGCGGACAAGCGCTCAAATACAGCGCTTCAGGGCAGTCGCAGTTCTACGTGCTCACAATTTTGGTTGGGGTCGGCGTGCTGTTTTTGGTGACCGTCGGCTGGGTCGGTTGGAGTTTCTAATCCGGCTTCACGGGCAGAGGTTGAGATGCCGTCACTTGGCGGAATAGAACCAGTAACGAGATAGAGTTTTGGGAGAATCGCGTTGATGCTGACTGTACTGATTGGCCTACCGCTACTGGGAGCGATCATCCTAAGTCTTTTACCGCAGGCCGAGGATCAGCGATTTCGACAGACTGCTTTGGTCGTATCCCTTGCAGCCTTTGCCTGGACGATTGTGCTTGGCATGCAGTTTGAGCTGGCGCCGGGGCTACAGTTCTCAGAAGACATCGCTTGGATTAGCGCCCTGGGCCTGGGCTATCAGCTGGGACTAGATGGACTCTCTCTGCCGCTAGTGGTCCTCAACGGATTTCTAACCGTCATCGCGATTCTCAGCAGCGATCGCAAGATCATCCGCCCCCGGTTTTATTACGTGATGATCCTACTGCTCAATGTTGGGGTGGTGGGAGCCTTTTTAGCTCAAGATCTGCTGCTGTTTTTCCTGTTTTACGAGCTTGAAATTATTCCGCTTTATTTCCTCATCGCCATCTGGGGCGGGGCAAAGCGGGGGTACGCGGCAACTAAGTTTTTGATTTACACCGCCCTATCTGGAGTATTTATTTTAGCGAGCTTCCTAGGGCTAGCATGGCTCACAGAAGCCCCCAGCTTCAATTATGATGTGCTGCGATCGCTGGCTCCGAATGTGGGATTAGGGGCACAAATCGTGCTGTTGAGTGGCCTACTAATCGGGTTTGCCATCAAAATCCCCTTTTTCCCGCTGCACACTTGGCTCCCGGATGCCCATGTCGAAGCCTCTACGCCAATTTCAGTATTGCTGGCGGGAATATTGCTTAAGCTCGGCACCTATGGACTGCTGCGGTTTGGCCTAGGGCTATTCTTAGAGGCTTGGATTGCGATCGCCCCCTGGCTAGCAGCTTGGGCCGCTGTCAGTGCGCTTTATGGGGCGTCCTGCGCCATTGCCCAAACCGATATGAAGAAAGTTGTGGCATACTCCTCCATTGCTCACATGGCCTTCATCCTGCTGGCGACAGCCGCGACAACGCAGCTGAGCATCATCGCTGCCGTCTTTCAAATGGTGAGCCACGGCCTTATTTCGGCCCTGCTGTTTCTGCTTGTGGGGGTGGTGTACAAGAAAACGGGGACGCGCGATGTCAACAGCCTCAAAGGCTTGCTCAACCCGGAACGGGGGTTACCCCTAATCGGAAGTCTGATGATCTTGGGGGTGATGGCCAGTTCTGGAATTCCCGGCATGGTGGGATTCATTGCTGAATTCTTGGTATTTCGGGGCAGTTTCCCCATCTTCCCTATCCAGACGCTGCTGTGCATGGTAGGTACAGGGCTAACCGCGGTCTACTTTCTTCTCATGGTTAACCGAGTGTTTTTTGGCCGTCTTCCCCAACATCTTGCCAGCTTGGAACCCGTGACTTGGGCTGAGCGTATCCCTGCGATCGCCCTGGTTGTATTGGTGCTAGCATTTGGCCTTCAGCCGAGCTGGATGCTGCGCTGGACCGAACCCGAGGTCGGCTATCTGCTGACTGGCCGACTTGAGGCTACCGTCCCAATGTCACTACCGGACTCAGAATTCGTGGTGGCCCCCATGGCTCCCAGCCTCCTGTAACCCCGTACAATATCAGCAGGAGCAGCAATCTATCCCGCCCGTCGTCCCACCAGATGTCAGCTGTCTTGGAATCAGTCTCCAAAAGCCAGTCTTAGTCAGAACGCTATGGTCACCCTCGAGTCATCGTCTCATTCTTCCCCCAATATCTATGTTCAGCGGCTGGAAGCTGGCGGGGCACTACTGAGTGAGTCTCACCACCATCTGGTAGAGGTGGTTAGCATTCTTAAAAGCTATGGCGTAGTCTTAGATGCCTATTCCAAGAACTTGATTTATACGGCTGAGAATCAGTTCCTTGTCTTTTTTCCGTTCTTCAAATACTTTAATGGCGATGTGACGCCTGTCAAGCTACTGCAGCATTGGCGACACAACCGGCTCAACTACGAGTACGCTGAGTACTGCGGCAAATCCATGTACTGGCACGGGGGCGGTGGTCTAGCAGACTACGTGGATGACCTGACGTTCAAGCCGAGGGTCGAGCCGGTTATTCAACGTAAATTCAAGCCCAACCCATTGATTCGTGCCGTACATCGCGCGTTCCCAGAATTTTTGCCGGAGCAAATGCGCCTCATGGCTTACTTTCACGGCCTTGGGCAGTTCTGGCGTGTGATGAGCGATATGTTTTTGGCCCTGTTTGACCGCTACAAAGCGGGAGACATTACGGCTATATCTGACGTTGTCGACCATATCCGTGACGGCCTTGTCGCTGCGGCTAGTGACCCGGTCGTCTACAGCGTTACCCTGGGCGATCGCACCTACGATATCATTCCCAAGTCAGCCGGACTGACGTTCTTAGCGGACTTAGCGGTTCCCTATGTGGAGGCCATCTTTTTCAGGGGAACACCATTTCCCGGAACCATCTCCTACAACGCCCAGGCCTATCAGATCCCCTTGTACAAACAGGATTTTACCTACGGAGCGCTGTATGCCGACCCGCTACCCATCGGCGGCTCTGGCATACCACCAACGCAGCTGATGCAGGACATGCGCCACTTCCTGCCCGACGAACTTCTCGATATCTACCGCAGCCAGGTTCGCGGCACTGATGATCTGAAGGTGAAAATTTGCGAGACCTTTCAAAAGTCGATGTTCTGCGTCACGACAGCGGCTGTACAGGGCCTTGCTCCGTTCCCCCTTGATACGGATGACCCCAATGAGCAAGAGAAAAATCGAGCGTATCTAGAGACCTGGGTGGCTCGCCTACAGCCTTCTCGCATGGATGAGGTACAGTAACCTGAAAGCAGACAGACACCTGAGCTTGCGGTGTACTACAGTTAACTGATCAGTCCCACAAGCCAACCTGCTAAAGTAGTGGCAAGGGTCGCTTCATCATTATTCGTTAGATTGTCTTTGTACAAAACGTATCCATTATGAAGCAGCCTCTAGCGCGCCATTAGGAGCATTCGTAATTACTGCCAATTGCTAATAATACGCATCTATGACTGCCTTTCCTGCCCCTGATTCCAACCCGCCCGAATCATCGTTAGAGACGTCATTGATCGATACCCCTCCCGCTAGCGGAGCAGCGATTGGATCTGTCACCAGCAGCGGCGACGACGGCATGGCGATCAGCGTTGTTGCCACTGCTGTGGATGTCCCTCAACCCTCAGGACCATTTCCCCACACGAGCCAGCCATCTACGCCGGTTGCGCAGCCCCCTGAACTGTTAACCCCCCCGGCAAGCGATGCGCTCACC
>JBARYO010000151.1:0-3803 GCA_049647905.1 Elainellaceae cyanobacterium
GCAACAGCTTGACGGTTTGGGAAGACTTACGATGGGCAAGGACTAGTCCCGAAAGACCACTGTCTCAGCAAGGTCCTGAGACCATAATGGCAGGAGAGCCATTAGACGAACCAATCGCTCAAAGTATTGTTCGCAATACTGACCGCCACAGGACCAATCCCCATTCAGCCTGGCCTATTGAAGCGCAGGGCTGGAACATCGACCAAAATGGACATGTCGTGCTAATGGCTCAACCCGCACCAGGGCAGCCGCTTAGCCCCTGGCAACTGTCAGCAGCACCCTGCATGTCACCCACATGAAACCCGTGAGCAACAGCCTCAAGCGACGCAGCTACCGGCTGGTGGTTGGGGGTCTAGTTGGACTATGGCTGACTGTGGCAATGCCCAGTGCCCTTTCCCAATCGCCTCAGTATCCAGCTGTTGCTGACCAACACAGCGCCGCACCCCAGCAGGTTGAGCAGGGGCGATCGCACTACGCTGCTGGAGAGTTTGAGCAGGCGATCGCCATTTGGCAGCATGCGGCCCAGTTCTATGCGGGGGTGGGCAACGCGGCGCACCAGGGCAGAGTGCTAATCTATCTCTCGCTGGCGTATCAGCATTTAGAGCAGTGGCCGCAAGCAGACGCCACAGTTCGACAGGGCTTGGCGCTAATTCAGCAGGCGTTGGCAGATACCTCTTCCCCAGAGCATCACCACCTTTATGCCCAAGCTCTGACTACCCAGGGACGACTACAGCTGTCGAGGGGGCAAGCGGATGCTGCCCTCGACTCTTGGCGGTTGGCGGCAGACCTGTATGGCCAAATCGAAGATGGTGTCGGCTGGCGCGGTAGCTTGATCAATCAGGCGGCTGCACTGGAGATACTGGGATTCTATCGGCAGTCCTGTAAGGTTTTGCTGACCACGTTGCATGGAGGCCGTCGCTGTGAATGGTCAGACGATGATGAGTTTACTCAAATTGTGCAAGCGTTTGCCGCCGACCCCGATCCTCAGATTCAGGTTTTGGGCTTACGCACTCTAGGGAATTTACTGCGGTCCATGGGGGATTTAGCGCGATCGCATCAGGTCTTGCGGAGGGGGGTGGCTGTCGTTCAACCCCTAAAGCTGCCTCGGCAAGAAGCCGCCCTTTTACTGGGGTTAGGAGAAACAGAACGGGCGCTCTACGAACGCGCCAAGACCCAGTTTGTTCAGGCGAGGCCAGTCGATGCTGGGCCGATGCTGGAGCAAGGGATGATGGCCTTAGCAACGTACCAGCAGGCCGTAGAGCATGCAGGCCAAGCCGCGTCGTCGGCCCCAAATTTAATTCAAATTCAGGCGCAGCTGCAGCGCCTAAGCCTGCTGCTAGATCTACGGGACATGCTCCAGTTCAATGGTGACAAAGTCAATCGTGACTTTGGTGATGAACTAAACATCGAACCAGACACTATTGGGGCTCAAGCGACTGCGCTGTTGGCGTATGACATCGCTGGCCTCCCACCGAGTCAGCCCGCCATCTATGCCAGCCTCAACTTCGCCCAAAGCCTGATGCGGGTTAGCGCTCTCGATGGCCAGGTTCAAGATGGTGACTGGGTCCGCGCAGCGTTTCGCCAAGCCAACATCGCGGTTCAAAATGCTGAAGTCCTAGGGGACGAGCGGGCGCAATCCCACGCGCTGGGCATGTTGGGTGAGTTGTACAACGCCCGCGCCGACTGGCCCCACGCCCAGCAGACCACCCAGGCGGCACTGGCGATCGCCCAGCGGCTGCAGGCCAGGGATTTGGGGTACCGATGGCAGTGGCAGCTCGCGCAAATTTACGATGCCCAAGGCGAAACCCAGTCTGCCATTGGCTACTATCAGCTCACCTTCGATACGCTCCAGTCCCTGCGCCGTGACCTAACGTTCCTCAGCCCTGAGGTTCAGTTCTCATTCCGGGAAAACATTGAGCCTGTTTACCGGCAGTTGGTCGGTCTACTGCTGCGTCCGGATGACCCTGATGCTATCGCACTTAGGCAAGCCCGCCAGGTGATCGATTCGCTGCAGGTGTCCGAGGTGGAAAATTTTCTTCAGCAGACCTGCTCTGAGGCAGAGTTGGCCACAATCGACCGCGTTGTGGAGCAGTCAGATAGTGCAGCGGCCCTCATCTACACCATTGTTCTAGACAACCAGCTCGACATCATCGTGAAGCTTCCTCAAGCTGAGGCGTTCCGCTTTCATCGCGTCTGGGTGGCCCAAGAGGAGGTAGAAGAGACGCTGACAAGCCTCCGTCGCGCCGTCCAGCAAAAGCTTGTGTCACAACTGCCTGCCCTGCAGCAAACCGCTCAGCAGGTCTACGATTGGTTGATTGCACCTTTCGAGGCAGACTTAGACCGCTACGGCATCGACACCTTAGTATTCGTCCTTGATGGTCAGCTGCAGAATAGCCCCATGGCGGCACTCTACGATGGCGAAACCTACTTGATTCAAAACTATGCGGTGACCACAATACCGGGGCTCACCCTACTCACGTCTCCGGCCCTAGGGAATCAGTCGCTGCGGGCCTTGGTGGCTGGGTTGATTCACCCCCCACCGGATTCAAGTCTGGGGGCATTGCCAGCGGTGGCACAGGAAGTCAAGTCGATTCAACAGGCATTAGGTCATACCGATGTCCTGCAGGATCGGGCCTTTACCTACGCCGCCTTGCAGCGCCGCATGAACCGGCGCTCTGCCCCAATCGTACACCTGGCGACCCATGGTCAGTTTAGCTCTCAGCCCGAGGATACCTTTATCGTCATGGGGGATGGCGATCGCCTCAGTCTTGCCCAGCTGGGGGAGCTGTTGAGCAGCCGGGACCAAACTCGCCCCAACCCCATTCAGCTTTTGTTCCTCAGTGCCTGTCAGACGGTGGCCGGGGACAAACGGGCTGCGCTGGGAATGGCAGGGGTAGCGGTGCGATCGGGGGCTCGTAGCACGATTGCCTCTCTATGGCAGGTGGACGATGAGGCAACAGCGGAACTGGTGGGGCTGTTCTACCACTATTTGGCCGACCCGGCGATCGCCACTAAGGCGGAGGCGCTGCAGCTGGCCCAACAGGAGCTTCTAGAGAATCCTCGCTTTAGCTTGCCGGTATATTGGTCAGCCTTTGTCTTGTTGGGTAACTGGTTCTAGCGCGCTGCGATCGCCCATTGCGCTATTGCGCTGGTCCTGTCCCTCAGGACGGTTGCGCTATGTGACGTCGCCTTGGGGCAGCAAGACCTCGCTGAACGCGCAAACGTCCTGACTTGTTAGGACGTTTGCGCGTTCAGTTGCCTACGCAGCGTAAGGCTTTGAGCCAGTCGACCTGTCCTAAGCAACTGAAACAATGCAATAGTATAAAGCTGCTGCCGTTAATCCCCCTCCCAATGGCCAATACAACGTCTCCGTCCAAGCCGCCGCCGCCAGACGCCGCTCATGATGCAGCTGATGCTGCGTTTGCTGCGTCCCAAGACGACCTCAGCATGCTCATTCAGATGACCCTGACCAACATTCGCAACAAGCAGGTCACGCTACAAGAATCGGAGCATAGCCCTCGCCGCCTGCGTAAACAGCTGAACAAGCTGTCCAAAAGCATTCAGACGGTGGACGAGTTCATGCACAAGAACCATCTGGCCCCCACCAATCTCGCAGACAACGAACAAGATCTCGCAGAAATCCGCAGCTTCGTCGAGCGGATTGAGGCCAACGTGGAAACCCCCAGTGACATAAGCGCAAAGATCAACCGCCTTAGCCTACGCAACGGGTATGAGCTGCTGAGGCGTCTGCTAGATGAGATGCGAGCAGAGATGCGATGGTCAAGAGCCACCCTCGATGGGGC
>JBARYO010000152.1:0-15726 GCA_049647905.1 Elainellaceae cyanobacterium
TGCTGGTAATGTCCTCCCAACTTGTGGTTTGGACCTGCTCCACCACCGCTTCCCAGTTTTCGGTGTGGGACTGCAGAAAAGACTTGTCAATCAGGCCTCGCTCCACCAGAGATTTCTGAATACCCACCAGCAGAGCCAGGTCACTGCCAGGGATGGGCTGTAAGAACAGGGTGGCGATATCAGAGCCGGGGACAAGGGAGGTCAGGGGAAAGGCCGGAGAGCCAAACTTCACCAGACCAATCTCCCGCACAGGGTTAACCACAATCACCTTACCGCCTCTGTCCCGCAGCTTGATCAGCTCGTTGAGCAGGCGGGGATGGTTGGCGGGGGCGTTGGATCCCAGCAGCATGACGCAGTCCGATTGGCGCAGGCTTTCCAGGCTCACCATTGAGGTGCCGGTGCCGAAGACTTCTTTTAGCGCTATGGAGGAGGGCCGATGGCAGAGGTCGGAGCAGTCCGCCAGGTTGTTAGTGCCCAGGGCTCGCATCATCAGCTGCAGCAAAAATGCTGCTTCATTAGAGGAACGCCCGGAGCTATAGGACGCTACTCGCTCCGCAGGCTTCCGAAATTCTGCCGCCACCAGGTCATAGACCTCATTCCAGCTAATTCGCTCGTAGTGGGACTGTCCTCGGCGTAGAATCAGCGGCACGGTCAGTCGTCCTAGCCGGTCGGCCTCGCGGGACGTAAGCTGCTGCAGCTGCTCAATGCTTTGCTGCTCAAAAAACTGCGGCTCTACCCCAGGCATCAGCTCCGCTTTGATAGCCTCCATGCTTTTGGCGCAGCGCTGCAGCCCTTCATCCAGTTCGTTTTTAAATCCACCTTTTTGGCCCCCGGTGCCCCAAGCGCAGGAGAGACAGGCGCTCTTCTTGAAGATGACGTCCCAAGCTCTTGGGCCTTGAGCATCGAGGGTATATTTGGCCCATTGCTGGATGACGGGTAGCCCGCCACCAATATCGCGTCCGGGATGCTCGTTGCTGGTGTGGTCTGGCGTTGCGTGGTCAGAGTCCGAAGTGATTTTGTGTTCGTTGGTAGTCATGGGATAGGCGCTGTGCTGACGGCTGTGCGGGCGAGCTAATCTTTGTTGGGGTATCGACAATGGCGCCCAGCTAATTGTATTGCACCATTATTCCTGTCAATTGAACTCTTCAATAGAGCATAAGTTAGGAATAATCTAGCAAGGGCAGAGCGGCAATGCTTTGAGTGACTCACTGCGAATGCGATCGCCTCTCGGAGATAGACCTTCATCGATTGCGGTTATTCCTAGGATCGGGGCGGCGGCCAAGTCCTAGCCCACCCACGATCCCAATTATTAAATTGATGGCAGTGTTGGAGGCCCATGGCGAGGCTCCTGAGCCGTATCCCAACTGGGAGGATGATTAGAAGCGTCCTGTGTTAAGCCTTCTACGCTAATCCTGGGGGTCATTGGGAATAGAGGCTACACGCCATAAGTTTTGGTAAGTTGTTTTGCCAAAGCCAGGAACTTTATCTGGGGATTTTTTACTTCCTTTAGAGGAGCGCTCTATATTTTCCCAAGTCAATCCCTGCTCGGAATTTTTCCACTTACTGACGGTTTTAATAGCTACCTCAATTTGCGGCCCGTTAGTCTTGACTTTCTTGAGCGCGGCTTCGATATCTTGATCTGATGCTTCCGGCAAGTTAATTGGCTCCTTGAGTTTTCCACCGGTTAGCAGGGACTCGATGTAGTCTAGTGTTTCTCCAATCTCTTTTAATCTAGTCGAATCGAAGGACTCAGTTAGATTATTCGTCTGGTAGGTGAGGGTTTTTAGCTTGTCGTCAAACCCTTCTTTAATCTCCTTGAGCGCATGGCTTATCGTCGTTTTGATGGAGTTTGTGGCAAGTTGAAGCTTTTTTTCGATGAGCGCTTCAATATCGACATCGGTGCCTTTGGAGGCAGTCACGGGCGTAGGCCCACCGCCCGGAACGCCGGATAGCTTTTCCATTGCTTCAGCCGTGGCGATCGCCTGCTCATCGGTGAGGTCAAAGACCCAGGCCCATACTTTCTCGATCTCTAGCTCTTGTGCCACCTGTAGCCAGTCAGCACCATGAACTAGCTCATACTCAATGTCTTCATCGTCGTATGTATTAGTTCGTCGAATGATCAGGGAAGATAGGTTACTTCCCTGAGTCACTAGGCTGGTTTCGAGCGCCTGCTGCCGCTCTAAAGGGATGGACTGCTTCTTTGACTCGGGGATGGCGATCTGGAAGCTATAGACCAGTCCATGGTTGATCGGCTTGATCCCCAAGTTTCTACTAATTAGCTCTCGCCGAAGATCCTGACTCATCGTTGATATACTTCCCTAAGTTGAAGAAATTATGTGATTAGCAAGATTTTCTAGCCTATCAATCGCTGCTTGAGCAGTCTCACGCTCCTGCGTGTTCAAATTATCCTCAAACTCAGCTTGCTGGAGCGGATATCCACCCTGGGGACATTTTGCAATCACGTTGAGCCGAGGTATCCAAGTGTTCTCTGGGAAAAGATTTACTTGCTGACTGTAAGCATTTTTAGCCAGCACTTCTTGCAATTCTTCTTCCATAGACAGGTTGAACTTACTGGCACGCTGGTCATACATACTTACTGCAATCCCTAATATCTTTAGAGGATCATCCTTGAAAGCGGAGACCTGCTCAACCTGATTAAACACATATTCTAAAGCTCGAATCGGATAAGGAGAAAGCTGTGTTGGGATTAGAATACCAGAAGAAGCCATCAATGATAGCTTGTTAGCCTTGCCGAAAGAGGGTGGTGGATCGATAAAGACAAAGTCGTAGTCGTGACCCTTCAGCTTCTTGGCCAATAGGCGATCGCTGTCGATTGCTTGAATCAGTTCTGTTTCTTGATCACTCAAGCGGATGTGTGAGGGAACAATGTCTAACTGAATGTCGCTCCAGCGCTTACGATAGACAACATCATTTAGTTTTGTTCTTGGCTCAAGCAAAAGATGGGTAATATCTTTTTTGCCTTTCATTTCCACATCGCTGAGTGGGTCAATCCCTAACCCCATGGTTAAGTTGGCCTGAGCATCAATGTCAATCAGCAAGATTCGCTTACCTAGCTTGGCTAGCATCGCCGCTAAATTGATTGTGAGGCTTGTTTTGCCTACTCCGCCCTTGTTGTTAAAAACTGTGATAATCATGGATTTTCGTTTGCCTTTGTTGCGATCAGTTTCTGAATTGGAATAAGTGGGTGTAGAGCTGTCAATTTGCTCCAATATTTTCTGCAAGCCCTGACTGTCAAAAATCCTAGAGATTGAACTAGCGAACTTCAAATTTATGCGCTGCTGACTGATGCGAAAAGCAGTTTCAACCTTTAAGCAGGTTGTCTTGCAGAGAAGATTGTAGATTAGATTGAAATTTTGCGTAAACTCCGCTCGGGAATATTCAGCTACTGTCGCTACCTTATTTTGAGAATGGTATAAAATTCGAAAGTTATAGCCATTGGTCAGTAAGCCCAGCATCGCATGAGACTGCCTCATGTAGTTGCTCAGTTGCCATACGCTCTGAGAGATGTTTTTCTGTGGAGACTTTACCTCGATAATAAAGTAGGGCGGATAGGATCGCAGCGAGCTAGCTGGACAGATAATTAGGTCTGCCTTGTGCTTTCCAATGACGGCCTGAGACTTCCAGTCAGCGCTGAGATATCCAAGTACCTTGAGTAGGGGTAGAACAATTTTGCCGGTCACATCGGATTCAGTACTTTTAGGCGTAATTGACTCTAAGAAACTTAAGTGCTGATGATGGTTCAAAGTAGTTTAGATGGAACGTTACAGACTGTCATGGACGAGCTATCAGCGTCAAGTTTACTCGGTAAGGATTTCACAGTGCTTCTATACTGTCACGAGTAATAATAAGTGGAAGGCCCCAAGTAAACGGCGGGGGGCGAACCTCCAACACCGTTTACTTGGGGCTAGCCACTTACTCATATCATTGTGATGGAAGTTTGACAGAGAATGTATGATGAAATGTCCTATATCCTTGATCTGCCCCATGCGCCTCGTCTCCCCCGGACAGAAATCTTACAGCGCCTCGGGCAAGCTCACCCCAAGACCAAAATTATCATCGGGCACTTTGTTTGCGCCTTGATGGCGTGAAGATTACCCGCAGCGAAGCCCAGGTATTGTTTTATCTGAATGGATGCGGCGGCGATCGCCTGACGTCTCCAGCTGAGTATCTTCAGAATCCGGCATCTTAACAAAATCTCGGCGTCCAAGGCATCAAAATTGGACACTCACTTTACAAAGCATTACGTTAATATGCGGGTGGTGTGACCCAGTAAGCCGCTGAGACCTTTTAACGGCATAGCGTAACAACATTACAGGGCAGGTCAAGTTGGTGCGAGATAAAAGACTCATAGGAACACTGGCAAGCCTATTACTGCTGTCGGGATGTGCTTGGCTGACCTCAGATACCACTGCCCAAGAACAGCAAGAGCGTGGTGAGCAAACGGTAGCCGTTGATGGAGCGATCGCCCGCACCGCCGCGCTGACTCCGCCCACAGAGTACACCGGCACCACGCTGCCCTCCCGCAGCTTTTCCCTGCGATCGCAAGCGGAGGGAAAAGTGCTCTCCATCGCGGTAGATGTGGGGGATGGGGTGACCGAAGGGGACGTAGTGGCTCGCGTTGACGATGCTTTGCTTGAAGCCGGGGTGGTGGAAGCTGAGGCTGAGGTGGCGGCGCGGGAGGCCGATGTGGCTAGCCTGCGGGCGCAGGTAGATGCCGCTCAAACGCGGGCTGAGGAAGTCAGGCTGGAGCTGCAGCAGGCCCAGTCCGATGCGGCCCGCTTAGAGAGCCTTGGTGGTGATGGGGCCGTGTCCGATCAGGTGGTCGAGCAGGCGCGCACCCTTGCCAACACCACCGAGCAAGCGCTGCAGTCTGCCGTCACCCAGGTGCAAACCCAACGGCAAGCTGTGGATGCGGCACTCGGGCGCGTGGCGGCACAGCAGGCTCTGGTGTCCCAAGCCCAGCAGCGACGAGCCTATGCCACGGTGGTGGCCCCATCTTCCGGGGTGGTGCTGTCACGGGCTTTAGAGCCGGGAGACTTTGCCCAGCCCGGCAGCGAGATTTTGACCATCGGGGACTTACAGGACATCTCTGTAGAAGTGCAGGTGTCTGAGCTGGATTTGGCCGGCCTGAGCGAAGGCCAGTCTGCCCAGGTGCGACTCGACGCCTTTCCCGACCAGGTGCTGACGGGCAGCGTCACTCAGATTTCCCCGGTGGCTGACCCCACAGCGCGGCTGATTCCCGTCGAGGTCACCATCGCCAACGTTGACGGGCGCATCGGCAGCGGTCTGTTGGCACGGGTCAGCTTTGACCGCCCTGGGCAGCAGCGGGTTGTAGTGCCGGAGGCGGCAGTTCAGGCGGGCATGGGTACTGATGGGGGACCAAATGGCGATGCTACCGGGGGGCCTGCTGGCGATCGCGGTGGCGAAGGAGCCGAAGCGTCACAGGCCACGACAATTTTTATCATTAATAGCGCAGATGCCCTGGCTCAAAAAGATTCCGCAGGCCGAAATGCAGGCCAAAATGCAGCCGAAACCAAGGGTTCAAGAGATTCAGAGTTGAACTCGGACGCGGCTGGCGCAACTGAGGCTTTGGCGACGGTAACTGCCCGTTCTGTTCAGTTGGGCGATCGCGCTGACAATCGCGTTGAGATTCTGTCGGGTTTAGAGCCAGGAGACTTTTATGTCGCCCGCAGCACCGGTACCCTGGCCGATGGTGACCAAGTACGGCTGAGCATTATCTCCGAAACACCCGCCGGATCAACGCAAGAAACGCCATAGCACAGCCTCAGCACCAGCCTGAAAAAAGCCCCTTTACCGCGCCAGCCCATGCCTACCCAACGCTCCGGCTTCAGCATCAGCGCCACCGCCATTCGTCAGCATATTGGGACGCTGATGCTAACCTTAGCCGTCATTGTGATGGGGGGTGTCTTGCTGTTCGATCTGCCAGTGGACCTGCTGCCGTCGGTCACCTATCCCCGCATTGGCGTTCGCCTCAGTGCGCCGGGGGTTGCCCCTGACGTGGCCGTCGATGAGGTCACCCGCCCCCTAGAAGAGGCGCTGTCGGCAACCGAAGGGGTCGTACAAATTTTTTCCCAGACCCGTGAGGGCCGCATCAGCGTCGATCTGTATTTTGAGCCGGGAGGCAACATCGACCAGGCATTAAACGACGCCACAGCGGCCTTCAACCGAGCGCAGGCTAGCCTACCTGACACGGTGGAAGAGCCCCGGCTGTTTAAGCTCGACCCCTCCCAGCTGCCGGTGTATGAGCTAGCGATCGCCTCCGATAGGCTAACGCCCCAAGCGCTGCGGACGTTTGCGGATGAAGAGCTGGCCCGAGAGCTGAGCGTGGTCAGCGGCGTAGCGGCGGTGGATGTGGCCGGAGGACTGACGAAAGAGGTACAGGTGCTAGTGGACTTCAATCGTCTTCAGGCCGCTGGTCTGGGTCTAGACGACGTGCTAGACAAGCTGCAGGAGAGCAATCAAGATATCTCTGGCGGGCGGCTGCAGGGGGATTTATCGGAGCCCCTGACCCGAGCGGTGGGGCTGTTTAAAAGTGCTGACGAGATTCGCGACCTGACCCTAGAGCCTTCCAGCCGCACGGAGGAGGCAGATGGGGTTTCCACTGCCCTGTCTCCTTCATCGCCAGGGCGATCGCGGCGGATTTATCTGCGGGACGTGGCCCAGGTGATTGATGGGACGGCGGAGCAGCGCGTCGTAGTCCAGCTCAACGGCAAATCCGCCGTCAAGGTGAGCGTACAGAAGCAGCCAGACGCCAACACCATCGACGTGATTGATGCGGTGAAGCAGCGCCTGGCTAGCCTGCAGGAGAATGGCGGCGTGCCTGACGGCACCTCAATTATCGCCACATCCGATGAATCGCTGCTGATTCGCAGCGCCATCGCCAATGTCACCACCGCCGGACTGATAGGGGCCACCCTAGCGGCGATCGCGGTGTTTATGTTCCTCGGCTCCCTGCGGCAAACCCTAATCATTGTGCTGGCCATTCCGCTGGCGACCCTGATGGCCGTTATCCTGATGCGCCTGTTTGGCTTCTCCCTCAACGTGTTCAGCTTGGGAGGGCTGGCTCTGGGTGTGGGTATCGTAGTGGATAACGCCATCGTCATGCTGGAGGCAATGGCAGGGGATGCGAGCCAGGGCGACCAGGACAATTCAGCTCAAAGGATCCAGCGCTCCATTCGCAGCAGCCAGTCCGTAGAGTCTGCCTTGGTAGCCTCTACTGCCACTAACCTTGTGGCCGTACTGCCGTTTTTGCTCATTGGCGGCTTTTTAGCCCTCATTTTCAGTGAGCTAGTTCTCACCATCAGCTTTGCGGTAACAGCGTCTATTTTGGTGGCGGTGACGATCGTTCCCATGCTCACCTCGCGTTTGCTGCTAATTCGCCGCACCAGCGGCGTGGCAAACTCAGCGCCAATCAGAGGATTTAATCGCCGCTTCGAGGCCGTAACGCAGCGCTATACCCACTTGCTAGAGCGCTTGCTGCGGCGACGGGTGTTGGTCATTTTGATTACGTTTCTGGTGCTAGGGGGAAGCAGCATTCTGATGCTGGGCAACATCCCGCAGGAGATTTTGCCCAGCATCAATGTAGGTCAGGCGCAGCTGATTGCCCAGTTTCCCCCCGGCACCCCTCTGGAAACAAACCGCCGTGTCATGCAGGCCGTAGACGCTATCCTGCTGGACCAGCCCGAAACGGACTACGCCTTCACCACCTCGGGGGGGTTCCTCTTTGGCACCAGCACCAGCGAGAACGTCCTGCGGGGCATGAGCACGATCACCTTGGCACCGGATGCCGATACGGAGGCTTATATCGCACGGGTGACCCAAGCCTTCGACCAGCTCAATCTCGTGGATGTGCGGCTGCGAATGTTTCCCAGCAGCATACGAGGGCTGATCTTAAATAACTCTCCAGTGCGATCGGAAATTGACGTGGTGCTGCAGGGTAGTTCCACCGATGCCCTAGAGCAGGGGGGCTTTCAAGTGGTCAAGGTGCTAGAGGAACAAGCCACCCTAGCGGAGTTCCGCCCCGACGCCGATAGCCGACAGCCCGAAATTCAAGTGCGGCTAGACCGAGAGCGAGCGGCTGACCTTGGCTTGACCCTCCAGGATGTGGGCAATGTCCTGGAAACGGCGGTGTCTGGTTCCGTGCCCACCCAGCTGCAGCGTGGCGAGAGCTTGGTAGACGTGCGGGTGCAGCTGGACCAGCGCGCCGTTCAGCGTCCCTCCCAGCTATCTCAGCTACCGCTATTCACAGATGGGAACCAGCTGGTGCGCCTGGGCGATGTTGCCGATGTGGAACAGGGGAAGGCACCGGGCGAAATTCAGCGGATTAACCAGCAGCAGGTGTTTGTTATTGCGGGAAGCCTGAGCGATGGTGCAAACCTAGGAGATGCCTTAGCGGAAGTAGACGAAATTATGGCCAGCGTTGATCTCCCCGAAGGAGTAAGCCGCTTCCCCAGCGCTGCCGCCGCCAGCAACCGCGCCATTCAGGCTACGCTGCCGCGTTTGGCGGGCTTAGCAGCGTTTTTGGTATTTGTAGTGATGGCGGTGCAGTACAACTCGCTAATAGATCCGCTGGTGATTATGGTGACCCTGCCACTAGCCCTGGCTGGCGCTATCTGGGGCCTTTTTCTGACGCAGACGGCCATCGGGGCCACGGTAATTGTGGGTGCGGTGCTGCTGATTGGCATTGTCGTCAACAACGCCATCATCATGGTGGAGCTGGCCAACCAGCGCTTCACTGAGGAACTGGCTACGACGCCGCATCTTTCTCACCCCTCGCTGCGCCGCATTGCCATTCTTCAGGCGGCTCCCCAGCGGCTGCGCCCCATTCTCATGACGACAATTACCACCGTGCTGGTGATGTTTCCCCTTGCGCTGGGGTTAGGGCAAGGGGGAGAATTTCTTCAGCCGCTGGGGATTGTGGTCTTCTCCGGGCTGGCGTTGGCTACTTTGCTCACCCTGTTCATCATCCCCTGCGTTTACCTGCTGCTGCACGACGGAGCCCACAGCCTGGTTAGTGGGAAGCACTCCCCCACAGGGCCTCAAGACGGCGATCGCGACCGCAGGCAAACCGATAGGCCCGGTAGCGAACTGGGTGCGTCTGGTAGTAGTTCTGATGGTAGTCTTCAGCCGCATAGAAAGTAGATGCTGGCACAATTGGGGTGACAATTGGCTCCTCTAAGCGGTCGTTGATCGCCGCTTTAGAGGCTTCTGCCAGCTGACGCTGCTCGTCGTTGTGGTAAAAGACTCTGGTCTCGTATTGCTCACCGCGATCGCAGAACTGCCCCCCATCGTCTAGGGGGTCCACAGTGCGCCAAAACACCTCCAAAAGTTCGCCGTAGCCAATCTGACTCGGGTCATAGGTGATCTGAATCGATTCGATATGCCCCGTCCAGCCCTGAGAAACCTGCTCGTAAGTTGGGTTCTCAACGCTGCCGCCGGTATACCCCGATGTCGTTGCTATTACGCCAGAGAGCTGATCAAACGGCTTTTCCATACACCAGAAGCAGCCTCCGGCAAAGGTGGCTTGGTCTACAGCCGGTGTCGTCGTTTGGGCTTGAGAGGCAAGGGGCCAGGTGAAGCTCACCAAGGCAACTAAAACAAGCGCAAAAAAGCGACTGAGTCGATTGTGCATGTTGAATCCGATTGGGTACTGATACGTCCTTTAACAATTATGGCGAATTGCTGCGATCAGTCGCAGTCCCACTTGCGCCTTGCTCGGCAGCGTGGCTCAAGTCAGAATTTCGCCTGAGAGCGAGGTCCATAGAGCGTTACAGCATTGACACAACGTAGTGGCCCCAAAGTAAAAGCCTGTACTCTCAGGCTCTACTGAGAGAATTTTAATGCCACACTCAGATTTTCGTCATGGAATCCTCACATATAAATCCCATAGTGATAGTAACCAAGAGCAAAACGGATCTCTTCACTACAGCGAAAACTTGATCTTTATACTGCTCTTTGGGTTCTAGAGCCTCTATACAACTTGCTCTACACATTCAGGAGATGGTAATTATGAAACGCTTAATCACAGTTGCACTATCGACGCTAGCGATCGCCTCTGTCGCGACTTCCGCAGCAGCTCTCACCGACCGGTTTGAGGAAGAATTCTACGACGGGATGGGCAACCAGCTCACCGATCGGTTTAAGGAAGAATTCTACGACGGGATGGGCAATCACTAAATAAACAAGAGGTGGTCCTGACATGACCAATGGCGATGCTAAAAGCGGCGTTTAAGGCCGTCTGCGACACTGAACCATATGGTAATCAAGCCTCCGGGTGGAAACCAAGCCTCTCATCATCGCTGATGGGGGGCTTTTATTACGGGCTGTGGCAAAGCGGCAACGTCTAGAAGCGATCGCCGATGGTAAAGATCACTTCGCTCTCACCATCATCGTTGATTCCCAGTTCTAGCCGCGCCGGACCAACCGGCGTTCGGGCGCGGAGCCCCACGCCAAAGCCAAGGCCCTCCCCCGGCTTGTTGCGCACCTCGGCGGGCTCCCCCAGCACAGTATCTCCAGAGCCGAGGTCGGTAACGTAGTCAACAAACAGCGCTCCCCCCACATCGATCTCTTCTCGAAACGCGATGACGTCAAAGATGGGGAAGCGGTATTCGGCCGTGGCCTGAATAAAACTGCGGCCAGAGCCTATCTCTCCCGAGTCGTAACCTCTTACCGAGGTGCCGCCACCGAGGGCGAAAGCTTCGTAGGGGGGAAGATCGCCAATAAAGGTGCCTCCCTGCACATCGAGCACCAGCGTTCGAGGGCCGTCGTCAAAGCCAAACAGCGGCACCGGCAGGTAGTAGGTATAGTTTGCCGCCAAGCGGTTGCCCAAAATGCTCGATTCCCCCACGGGAATGTACTGGTCGCTGCGAAACAAGAGTCGATATCCATCGGTAGGATACTGGCGATCGTCGCGCCGATCTAGCGCCCCAGAGAAGCTGGCGGTGAGGAGGCTGTCCCGCCCCTCGTCGCTAAACGTCAGCTCGTTGCCGTCCTCATCTACGGTAAAAATATCGTCGGTGGTGATGCTGTCCCGCACAGAAACCCGCTGAAAGGACAACCCTGCAGCGATCGCAAAATCTGAGGTGAGGGGCCGGAAGACGTCGAAGCCGCCACCGATGCGGTGAACCCAGGGATCACGATCGTTGGCCAGCTCCAAGTCGTCTCCGCCATCAAATATGGTGGAGACCTCTCGACTGTTGAAGAAATTAACGGAGTACCCCGTCCGGTTGGCATCGCCCCTAATCCAGGGATCGGTAAAGGTGACGCCGTAGTTGAAGGTGTCTTCCCCACCTTCGATGCCTAGCGCAAGAGTCTGATTGTTACCGCCGACGTTGGGCAGCTCCGCCCTGAAGCTCAATAGCGTGCCCCCCGCCCGGTCCGTCCCAGGCAGCACCGTATCGGGAACCGCCACGCCCTGCAGCGCCGTGGGATGAGGCAGCGTTAGGCCAAAGGCAATGGGAAAGGGATTGCGCTCGTCTACCGTAATCACCACAACCACTTGGCCCGGATCCTCAGTGGGCTGTAGGGTGACTGCCGCGCTGCTGACGATATCCAGATTATCGAGGCGCTGTAATCCGCGTTCGGCGAGGTCAGGGTCGTAGCGATCGCCTACGGCCAGGTCAAATTCCCGCGTGATGACATAGTCCTGTGTTTTACCATCTACAGGCTCGCCATCCTCCACAAATTGCACTTGAATATCGGCAATGGTCTGGTTGCCCTGGGGAATCTCAACATCAATGGTCTCACTGCCAAAATCAGACATGCGCTGCGCCAAAAGGACATCTGTGGATGATGACGCGGCTTGCCCTGAGAGATTAGCGACAACGGCTAACGATAGCGCAGACGTAACCAATCGAAATAACCCCATAGTCATCAGACCCTCCTCAAAGATCGAATCACTTCTGCCCCTAGGTTCCCTAAATTTTCTCGGTAATGCAATAGCGATCGGCAACCTTTTGGACTCCGTCCGTGGATTTGCGTAAGCCCAAATTTTGCCGAATTTACGGTTCTTGGTGCTTCGACGCCTTCCTGCGGCCCCTATTGGTAGACATTCTTAACAGGAGCTTAACATCTGACTTCAAGAGAGCCATCTCTCTCCGTAGGACGCCCGATGTGATCTCCATCAGGATTTCTTAAGGTTGGGTTAGCTCGCCTCACCCTCCCTAACCCATATGGCCCTACCAACGAAGCGGAATAGCATTGTCCTAATGCATGTCTTGCCTGCACTCTTGACCGTGACGTCGCTTACCGCGATTGTCATCGTATTTGGACAACTGACGCAGCAATTTCCTGGTATTATTCCGATCTCTTCACCTAATGCTGTAAAAGGTGATGTGTGGTCCGCACCGCTTCCAGCTTGCAATCTATCTGATCGTCGCCCAGGGTGCGGCTAGCGCTCTGAGCCGGAGGGGGTTGTACCAAGCAATACGTTTGTGATACAGCCGTGATACGATGCTTCATTATAAAGTCTTCCTGTCGGGCTGTAGCCTGAAGCCATACTTTATAGTGTGGTTTGAATGCATTATCACAACGCTCAATCTGTCTGCAGGAAGAGAAAGCGTAAGAGAAAATAAGCCGGTATCTAACCTGAAGCGCTTCACCTTGATCCAAATCAGATGCCGCTTCGATCCGCGGCGACTCTAATGTACCCAGCCCTGGCCCACACCTTACATCTCGTCATCATCCATAGCTGTTGTCGCCTAACTCGGTGAGCCCACTGAAATGAGCTTAACGGGATGAGCCCAATGGGATGAGCCTCACAACCCACACCATGCGATGTTTCGTATCGTTTAAACCACATACCGCTTATCTCTGGGATTGAATGAGTCCGATGACCCTCAAACAACAGCGCAGCACGCTTTTGGCTATTGGCGCTTCGGATAGAGTCCGGACTCTGCTGCGCTTAATTGAACAGCGTGGCCACAAAATCCTGATGGCGACCAGCGGCGAGGAGGGCATGGCGCTGCTGAAGACAATATCGATTGACCTTATTTTGCTATCGCCGAGTTTGCCCGACGGTGGTGATGGCTATTCGCTATGTCACCAGCTCAAAGGTTGTTCTTCAAGCTGCACAATCCCAGTCGTCTTTGTCATTAGCCCAGATCAGTCCCATCAGCCGTCCAGCCATGTGCCCGATGGTGTGGTGTCTCCCGTTGCCGCATTTATGGTGGGCGGTGCAGACTGTATCGTAGAGCCTTTCAACTTCGAAGATGCGATTGATTGCCTCGACCATCATATGGCGCTCGCCGCAGCCCGCAGCCGTAGTCTAGGGCTGCCGTTAGGGACGAAGGGCTATGACCTTGAACAGAGCAAGCCCTTATCCAATGTCGATCTCTCGCCCCCCGGCACCCTCGATCTAGAGCAGCGGGTCGAGGTTCAAGCCGCACAGTTACAGCAGGGACTCGATTTCAGCAACCTGCTCAAGCGCATTGTCCGAGAGGTTCGAGATACCTTAGACGAGGCACAGATTCTGCAGGCGGCGGTTGACGAGCTTGGGCAAGGTCTGAGTTTGGACTACAGCAGTGCCGCATTGCATTACTCCAGACGGGAGCCTGCAGCACTCTATAGCTATACCCGCCGGGACGGCGCTGATGGCAGCGTCGTTCAACGATTACGATCAGACGTGCTGCGGCTCAATCCAGTATTTTGCGACGGCGGCGAAATTCAGTTTTGCCAAGACCATGGGCAGTGGGGAAAGCAGCTTGTTTTGGCCTGTCCAATTATCGATAGCCAGGGTATATTGGGTGACCTATGGTTATCGCGTCCCGCCGACCGCGATATCATCCCGCTCGAAGTGTCCCTCGTCCAACATGTGGCCGATCAGTGCGCGATCGCCATTCGGCAGTCGCGTCTCTACAAGACCGCGCAGGATCACGTCGCGCTGCTAGAGGGACTCCATCGTCAAAAGGACGACTTTCTCAGTACGGTGTCCCATGAGCTACGATCGCCAGTCACCAACATGAAGATGGCGATTCAGATGTTGACCATGTCTCTTAACGGTCTATCGGATAGTCCCGCAGCCAATGGCGGGGCGCAAACGACGGTGGCATCGCCAGCCATAACTACCAGCAAACTAAAGCAATACCTGCAGATCCTCAGCGGCGAGTGCGATCGCGAAATCAGCCTGATCAATGACCTACTCGATCTGCAGCGGCTCGATTCAGGAGCGCAGTCGCCCAGTATCGGCCTCGTGTCGTTAAAGTCGTGGCTAGCTAATATTGTTCAGCCATTTAAAGACCGGATGCTGGTGCACCAGCAGGCGTTAACGTTTCAGTGTCTCACGCCCTTGACATCGTTTAGAACTGATACGGTTGCGGTCCAACGCATCTTGACCGAACTTTTGGACAATGCCTGCAAATATACGCCAGCCAACGAGACAATTTTAGTGACAGCGCGAATGATAGAGCATGCGCTGCAGATTCAGGTGACGAACTCCGGCATTGAGATTCCGCCGGAACATTTGCCCTACATCTTTGATAAGTTTTATCGTGTCCCTAGCAACACCCAGTGGCAAAAAGGCGGAACCGGACTCGGTCTTGCGCTGGTGAAGCATTTGGTTAACCAAATTGGCGGAACAGTACAGGTCCATAGCCAGCATGGAAAAACCAGTTTCCGCGTCATGATCCCAGCCACGGTTCAGTGATAGCGCTATGGGTCAGCGGTGGTCTCCTCCATAGGCATCCAGACCTGAACAACGCGCCCTAGAATTGGCCGGTGCAGCCATGGCGTATTGTTAGACAGAGATACTATGGTCTGAGGTGTTGCCTCCCAGGATTCAGCTGGGTCAAACAAAACCAGTTCAGCATCCTGCTGCAGAGATAGCTCCGATGGCCGCTGCTGAAGGCATTGAGCCGGTTGAGTGCTGAGGGCCCGCCACAGCGCGATCGCACTGAGCTGACCGGTATCAACTAATTGCTCCCACAAAAGCGGTAGCGCTGTCTGCAGCCCGATAACGCCGGGAGGGGCTTCGGTGAAGGGAACCGTTTTCTCTTCGTAGGTGTAAGGGCAATGCTCAATGGCGATCGCATCAATAGTGCTTGAGGCGACACCCTGTATCAGCGCCTCGCGATCGCTCGGATTCCCCAACGGAGGGTGGACCCGGAGATTGGGATTATAGGTGTCGAGATGGGTCGCATCTTTGAGCAAATGGAGCCAGGTAGTGCTGGCGCTCACTGGCAGGCCACGGGCTTTGGCTTCAGCCACCAGGGCTACCCCCCGAGCCGTAGATAGATGCATCACATGGACCGCTGCTGGAATCACGTCCAGCTGCTCCAGCAGCGCCGCTAGCACCGATGCCTCATCGCTGGCAGGAGCGCTGGGCAGCCCTAGGCGTAGGGCGATTGCTCCCTCACGAGCGGGGTGGGGAGAGCGACATAGGGAAATACCAATGGGTTTGTTCAGAGCTTGGCCATAGTCGAGAGCTGAGTAGAGAATCTCGCTGGGTAATGCCCCTGCGTTCGTAAATCCAATAGCGCCAGCCGCAGCCAATTCTCCCAAGTCGCTCAGCTGCTGCCCTGCCAAACCCGTGGTCAGCCCCCCCCAAATGCCGACTTTGAGGCCGGGGCACACCGCAGAAACGCTGGCCCGGAGCTGCATCAAGCCAGCGCTATGGTCAATGACCGGTTGCGTAGTTGGCAGCAGCATGATGCGGGTAAAGCCACCGAGCAGCGCCGAACGAGCTAGGGT
>JBARYO010000153.1:0-2364 GCA_049647905.1 Elainellaceae cyanobacterium
CCCCCCGCCAGGGGGCGAACCCCGACACCATTTACTTGTGGCCAGCCACTTAACAGCTTATAAAATATTGGGGATTGCGCTTACAAAGATCGCTCAATGAAACCCGGATTACGCAGAGGACAGCTCATAACCTGGAAAGACGAGCGAGGCTTTGGATTTATTCGGCCAGTCGATGGTGGCATAGATATTTTCTTGCATATTAGCGAACTCAAAGACGCAAGCCGCCGCCCGATTGTAGGTGACACGATTTACTACTGCATCACCGAGCAAGATAGAAAGATTTGCGCATCAGACGCATTTATCGCAGGCGCAAGGCGCAAACCAACGTCACTAGCGCCACCATCTAAGAGAAAACCTGGAGCAAGAATTTGGCCAGTCTATCCGTTTCCAATTGCGGAAGCAGCTGCGCTATCGATTGTGCCAGTAGCGGCTGCAGGCTACTTCTGGACAAAAACTGGCAGTCCGCTGCCAGTGCTCTTGTATGGCGTCATGGGTTTGATAAGCTTCAAACTATACGCAACCGACAAGCTGCGGGCAGAAAAAGGGGAATGGCGAATATCAGAAAAAAGTCTACTTTTGTGTGACCTTGCAGGTGGATGGATAGGAGGATTCATAGCTCAACGCCGGTTCAACCATAAAGTCAGTAAGGGATCTTACAAAGTAGCGTTTTGGTTGGTCGTCACGGTCCATTACGCCCTATGGCTAGGGTGGCTGATCTCTTAAGCGAGGATATCGCAAGTGCATCTCGAAAAATGCGCTACCGAATTCGTTGTGCCGTTCGAGCCGCTGCCGTTGAGGAAAAGCTACAAACGGGAAGCTTTTTGTCTAGGCCATCTCAGCCACTGGCTTACGGCTAGCCCGCTTGTGCTCGGACTTTTTCTTGAGGCCGATGGCTTGGGCTTCGTTGCTGTCGGGGCCGTACTGACCGCGTACCCCTTCTTTGACGGCGAGGACAGCGTTGTGGAAGGCCCATTCGGCCAGACGGGCGGTGTCGGTGGCAGCTTTATGGGCAGCTTTTTGTTCGGCTTCGCGCTGGTGGGCGGTGAGCATGGCGCTGTGGGCATCCTTAAGGACTTCGGGGGAGGCTGCTAGCCTTGGGGGAATGTAGTCTTTGACGTAGCTGAAGCCGTTGTAGGATTCGACATCGTGGCTGATGGTGCGGGCGCTGAGGCGGCGGCTGGTGTTTTGGGTGGGCATGGAGAATAGTTGCCTATGTACGGTACGGGCTTATTGTGCCCGCCGCGCGATCGCCGCTCCGTGCCATATCGATAAGTGATCGTGAAGTAGATGTACGCGTTTTGTGGCTGTATGTAAGGCCGGTTATTGGGCTGGAGCAGGCGCGAGACCACGATAAATTTGCTCAATTGGAAAGCTGAGCTGGATACTCGTGATGCAGCCTGTATTGATGAGGTGGGTGTCGAGCAGGGCGGCTAGGCGCACGGCGATGCGGCTGTGGTTCACGCTGCCGCCGCCCATGGCGTAAACTTGGCCGGTCGATGTATTCGTAGTTTTGGGGCTGCTGGGGTTCCCAGGTGAGGTATTCAGCGGGGGTGAGCTGCGGAGCGTTTGGGGTGGCAACCATGGTAGTGGAGCAGATTAGGGGCGGCGGTGATAGGTCTAGTCTAGATCTTCTGCTAGTTCGATTTTGGCGTAGTATCGGTCTAGATTGCGATCGCGTAGGCGCTGACCTGTCAGTTCGCCGATGAGCTGGCTGAGTTGGTGGTGATCGAGGTTGGCGAGTTCGCGTGCTTTCCCGAAGGATAAGAGTTCTTGGGCATAGAGAGCTAGGGAGTTTCTTTAGCAGTTCGGCTTTGATGCGGCGCTCAGGGAGGTTCATGGCGATCGCCTAGCGAGAGCTTTGCTCTTATCGCCACCAGATAGGGGCCTGTTGCCATGTCCTCGGGGAGCTGGATTCCGAGGCGATAGTTATTTGAGATGTGACTTTGGTTGCTACGCAGACTGTCTTGACCATTTTGCCTGCGAGCTCGTTGAGTTGGTGCTGGCTTGGCTTGGGTTCGGGTTGAGGACTGAGGATGATCGCCACTTGGTAGATGTCTTCTGAGAGCTAGGTGCTGAGATAATGATCAGTTGAGAGCCGATAGGTCATGATGCCGCCTTCATAAGGCAAACCACGCGAAACGGCAGTTGAGCGGCATCCTCCTTAGCCATCCATCTTGTCCACATTCTTTTCTCGCCATCCCACCTAAAGCCTGCGTCTTTGGCAAGGTGCCGATTGTTATAGCTCACATCGGCTTTAAAGAAGGCTTTAGGTCTGATTGCTTGTTTAATCAGAGCAGCTAGCTCTTCATGAGTAATTCGATTAAACAGCTCGGCGATTAATTGGCAATCTGTTAGTGCTCTATG
>JBARYO010000154.1:0-8605 GCA_049647905.1 Elainellaceae cyanobacterium
GGGCGGAATCAGGCTCATCTCCTTGGCCACCACCTGCCGCAGCCGGTCTAGGGTTTTGTTGGCGGTGGCGGTGTCTGAGGCGGCGAACAGCAGCAGGTGGCCAGGCTTGGCGTCGGTGCGCTCTAAAATGGCCTGCTTTTGCTCATCGCTGAGGTTATCCTTAATGGCACCGATGGTGTCGATACCGTTTTCCCGTACGCGAATGAAGGCTAGCCCCTTGGCCCCTGCTGTCGCAGCCTCGCTAAACAGATCGCCGCCGGGCTTGATGCGCACGTTAGAAATTAAATCGTTGCCGCCGGGGATAGGCAGAATCTTCACCACGCCGCCGGATTTTACGGTTCCAGAGAAGACTTTGAAGCCGCAGTCTGCCACCACATCGGATACATCTACTAGCTCTAACTCATAGCGGGTGTCAGGCTTGTCGCTGCCGTAGCGGTTCATAGCATCGGCGTAGGTGAGGCGAGGGAAGGGCCGAGGCACCTCAATGCCCTTAACTTCCTTAAAGATGTGGCACACCAGCCGCTCATTGAGGTCTAGGATTTCTTCCTGAGATAGGAAGCTCATCTCCATGTCCAGCTGGGTGAACTCCGGCTGGCGATCGGCCCGCAGATCTTCGTCGCGGAAGCAGCGGGCAATTTGATAATAGCGATCTAGACCCGACACCATCAGCATCTGCTTGAACAACTGCGGCGACTGGGGTAGGGCAAACCACTGGCTGGGGTTAGCGCGGCTGGGCACTAGGTAGTCCCTTGCCCCTTCCGGGGTAGAGCGGGTGAGAATGGGGGTTTCGACTTCCGTGAAGTGCTCTTGATCTTCTAGGAAGCGGCGCATGGCCTTCATCACCTCATGGCGCAGCATCAGGTTACGGGCCATGCGCTCCCGCCGCAGATCCAGGTAGCGATACTTGAGCCGCAGCTCTTCGCGCACGGTCTCATGTTCTGCGGTAGACACCTGGAAGGGTAGCGGCTTGCGGACTTCGCTCAGCACTTCGATGCTGTCGGCGTAGATTTCGACTTCGCCCGTGGGCAGCTTGGGGTTCAGCGACTCAGGGGGACGGCGGGAGGCGCGGCCTGTGACCTTGACGACATACTCGTTGCGCAGGTCGTTGGCGATGGGGTAGGAGTCGGGAGTGCGTTCCGGGTCACTGACGATTTGAGCGATGCCAGTGCGATCGCGCAGGTCCACAAAAATAACGCCCCCATGGTCGCGGCGGCGATCGACCCACCCGTAGAGGGTGACGGTTTCGTCGATCTGTTCTGCCCGAAGTTGCCCGCAGTAGTGGGTTCGCATTGTCGCTCCTGAAGTGCCTGCCGTTGAAATATCGACAAATCATTATAGCGGCAAACGCATTGCCCTTCCGGAGTAAGTTAGGCCGTTGCCGTTGGTGCTGTGATAGGGGCGTCACTATCTAAGTTTTGCCGCTGTTGAGACTTGTGCGATCGCTTCTGAATGGCCTTGATACTGCGCTAGCCTAAAAGTAACAATTGCGCCTATTCCGGCAGCGCATCTGGGTCTATTCCCTGCGATCGCAAATAAGCCTCCAATCGCGCCACCCGCCGTCGCTCTTGCTCTGCCGCACTCAAATGCCGCTGCCCCTGAGCATCATACCAAGTCAAAATTTCCCGCTCTAAACCACCCACCAGCCCCTGATAGCGGCCAATACCCAGGCCCGCCTCAGGCATCCAAAACGGCTCTCCAATCTGCAGACGATAAGTCTCTCCGTCAAGCTTGTAAACTTCAAACGGCTGATGGCGATCGCGCTGCCAAAACTCAGGATTGTAGACCACGTAGTACAGCACGCCCAATTTGGCATAGAGCGCCATTTTTTTGGTGTATTCCTCCCCCGGCTGGTGAGAAACCATTTCCAACACCCAAATCGGAGGAATGTCCGCTTCCTCCCACATCACGTAGCTCCGCCGAGACTTCTCCCCCCTCTTCCGCTCCACACCCAAGCTCAAAAACGCATCCGGTACCACGGGCACGTAGGGACTTGGACCTGTGGTGTGATAGACGCCCATATCTACCCCGCAGTACCAATCCATGCGCTCACACCATAGATGAGTCAGCAGCAAAAGCAGTAGATTGGGCAGTAAATTCTGATCCTCGTTACCCACAGGAACATCGTCCGAGCAGGGCAGCTCAGCAGAGCTTGGCAAAGGCTGATTCGTCGCTGACAGCATAAAAACTCCGCGATACGGGGCAATGTGCTTATGCCTCTAGTTTACTGAATCTGCAGCAATCGCCCTACCTAGGCGGACTCACCAGCGCCATAGGCGTTGACCTACCCTTCGCCGTACCATTTGCATGAGTCAGCCGCTATCACAGCCCACAAACGTCTTTTGGATGAACGGAGAAGTCATTGCCGACAGCAGGCTACCGTAATCCAAATCAAAATTTACCGCATCCCCAATCCGAAAATCGCGGCGATCGCTGTCAACAATCATGTGGTCGCTGCTAGACCCCAACACCTTTACCGAACTATCAGAGGTCAAACCAGAGACCAGCGTATCTTGCTTTCCCAATGCCAGAATCGCTCTTTGATGGATGCCCCGGTCCTGAAAATCAGGAATGTTGCCAAACGCGTCTTGGCCAACGGTTCCAGAGGGCAAAGATGGCTTTTCCTTAGATTCAATCACCTCAGCAAAAATTTGAAAGGCTTTCGTGTGCAATCCTGGAATTGCCCTGCGGCCAACCGGTTCGCGGCCCAAAAGAATTGACTCACCAATACGAAGGTTGTTTATTCTACCGACATCACGCGTGGAGCTGTACCAGCCATAGTTCGCCGAGTTTCCGCCTGAGACAATCCCCAAGTCAATTTCAAATTCTTTTTCAATACTTTGAGCCCGTTTAGATAACTCGCGCATATTGCTGTCATCTGGCTTGATTCCGCCATAGCACGCCAAATTGCAGCCAATTCCTGCGATTTTGACATGCGATAGTGCTAACGTTTCTGCGACAAATTGAGAAAGATCGCAAGGAAGAACGCCTTCGCGCAAGTCACCCAGCTCTACCATAATGATGACTCGATGGCGCTTGTTGTGCCGCTCTGCACAATGGGAGAGCTTTCTCAGGGTCTCAATCTCAGAATTGAGGCTAATATCTACGGTCTTAACAACGGAGTCTGCCTGACTGAGAGACGTACGCAGAAGAACAAACTGAGAGACTATTCCAGCCGCCTTCATTTTCTGAATATTTTCAAGGCGAGAATCAGCAATAAATTTGACTCCACCTTGCACCATGGCTGAGGCGATCGCAGGTTCTCCAAGAACAGCCTTAGACACCCCCATGATAGAGATGCCTTGTCGTCCATAGAGTTCAGATACCATTCGGGCATTATCCTGTATCTTAGACAGATCTATTTCTATCCTTGGCAAGAATAATGGCATGAGTTGTTAGACAGGACTGTCTACCTCGTCACCAAGGCAGGAAGCGTCAAATGCTCTTGCTTGATTTTTTGGTTTAGCTTTGGAAACTGGTTTCTCAGAGCCTGAAGTAATTTCTCACACCCATGGCTCAGCACATCAGTCGTAGGCAGCTTAAACTGCTGTTCGTAGTGCTCTATGGTGGTCAATACGTCTTCTTTAGAGAGACCTTCGTGACTCAGCGTAATGGCTATCACTTTAGCTTGAGAAATTGCCTCAATTAGCGCTATTTCAGTTTCAATTTTTGGCATTCTCAAAGCGGGAAAATCGCATCGAACTTTCCGAGATGGCGGATGTTGCAGAATGACGCCGTTGGGCATACTGCCTTTCAGGATGCCAAAGGAACTCATAAATGCAGGATGGCTGACCGCGCTTTGCCCTTCAACCAAAATAATGTCAGGGCGTTCACGCTCAAAGGCTTGAACAACAGCATGTTCTATTTCACCAACCACAAACTGCGAAATTAGAGCATCAATAGACACACCATACTTAGCCCCCTGAATTAGGCTCGTTTGCCCCGTTGCCACCAATACAGACTTAATGCCAAGGCCATTCAGAGCCTGATTGAGCTCTACGGCGGTAGTCATCTTTCCACAGGCGCAGTCAGTTCCCAATATTGCAATAACAGGAACGCTAACATCAGAGATCCGACCTGTAAATGTGTGGAGATCGTTTAGCTGGGGAGATTTTCTAATGTCTTTGATTTCTACATGGTTACGAGCAGCCGCCTCGACAAACTCCTGATCTTCAGAAAAGAACTGATGGAGACCATTAATGATATCCATTCCATGGTTCATCGCTTCCACAATGAAAAGTCTTTCCGCGTCTGCGATGCAGGCTTCTAGGGGTGCCTTACCGTAGATGTAGCAGTCTGGAACTGCCGTAAGGTGAGCCAAGGCATCCGCCAAGTCAGAGAAGATGGGAACGCCACTTTTCCCTTCTCCCAGTTCCTCACCGGCATCTTTGCCAGACAGTGCGCTATCGATAATGCCAACGATAGTATAAATTTCGGAGTGGCGAACTAAAGCCGCAGCAGTCTTTCCGTCCACTAAGCCAAATTGATCTTGGCAGTAGACTAGGGCCGTCTGTTTTTTGGTTTTCATCAGATTTGAATTTTTTCAGCTTGCCCTTAGCCGATGGACAAGATTGTTCTGAATTCAAAATCTTGTCGATTGGCTAGGATTCCGTTTATGTATAGAAGATGTAGAAGCTTTGCTGTGGTCCTGACATTTCCTCAAACCTGTCATAGGACTATACAGTAGAACTTGCCGAGCCTTGCAAGCTCTTTCAAGTGCCTGAATTCTGTGTGTTTTGTGGCGAAAGCATCAAGCCCTAATTGAGTTTCGGTCGAAGCGCTCTCAGCTTGCCTTATTGTAACATAGATTACTTTTTGCCAGATGGTCTGGCGGTAAGCCAGCTAGGGCAAACGGATACAAAACTAGACTCTAAGTAAAGGTTTGAACAATACAGTCCAGGCAACCGTGACCAATCTGGAGCCTAGCGATATCATTCAGACTACAAACTTTATCATGCGAGTTGGTTCGCTAAACCGCTGTGCAACACTCTAAACCCATGCTCAACATCCGCACTATCTCGGCGGTGGTGGCCGTAGGGTTAGCCGCCATCTACCTCACCTACATTTGGCGGCTCGACGACAAGGCCCATTGGGGTATGAGCCTTATATTCGGTGCGGCCATCCTGTCATTATTGTGGGACAAAGACATCACTATCCCTAAACCACAGCCCGCAGCCATTGGACTGGGCGCAGCCATCATAGCTATGGTGCTGGCGCTCTCGCTGCAAATGGCGGATGGGGAAACGTTTGTCCGGCTGATGCCCCTCCTATGTGGCTTCGGCATAGCCTTCATCGTGGCTGGGTTCCAGGGCCTATCCGTTTACCGGAACGAGCTAACGCTGCTGTTTTTTCTGAGCGTTCCCCGCGTTATATTCTCACTGATTCAAGATATTTCCCCGATCACAGCGCGGTTTTCGGCATTTTTGCTTTGGTATATCGGTTACGACCCTCAAGTAGAAGGCGTCCTTCTCAAGCTAGAGGGCCAAGCCATTCGCGTCTGGGAAGGCTGTTCCGGAGCCGAAAGCATTTGCTACATGCTGGGTATTGCCGTGGTTTGCCTCATGCTCTATCCCATTCAAGGCCGGGCGTTGAAGATCGCTGCCGTTGGCATCGCCGCATTCTTAGGTTTTGTGATCAATGCCGTTAGAGTAGCGCTGCTCGCAGTTCTGGTGATGAAAAATAATATTGATGCGTTCACATACTGGCACGAAGGCAACGGCTCCCTGGTCTTTGGGACCGGATCCGTTGCCTTATTTGGGCTACTGTATTGGCTTGCCTCAAATCAACTATTTCCAGAGAACCCCGTATCATCACCGGAATAGCTGGTTTAGCGCTCCAAAAGGGCCGTTAGGGGCGATCGCTTCCCGCCGTTAGGACATCTTCGAGTAGAGGGGATAGCGAGTCCTTCAGTCGCCCTGCTCGAATAAATTCGGCGTAGGTGTCTGACTCGATGGCCAACATTTCTTCTTGGAGCTGCTCGCTCAACAGTTCTTGAAAGTCTGGGTTTTGGCGCTGCAGCTGCGTGATTTCGTCGCGAATGCTGTTGAGTTGCCCAGCAACCAAAGCCCGCTGATAGTTGAAATACTCCTCCTCAATTTCCTTGCGCTCAAAGATCTTAGTGAGGTAGTCTAGCACCCGGTCGAGGGCCACCCGGCGGGCGATCGCCTCCATGTAGCGCTGCCGCTCGGGCGCATCCCCCAGCAGGCCCAACCGCTCTAGCAGAGGCTTTACCGTCATGCCTTGCACCAGCAGCGTAAACAGCATCACGCCAAAAACCGTGGCGATGATTGCTTCTTTACCCGGAAACGAATCCGGGACGCTAAGGGCTAGGGCCACTGATACTGACCCCCGCAGCCCGCCCCACCAAAGCACGGTCTGCTCTTTGAGGGGCAGATCGCTCTCCACCACGGCATTGCTGACGGCGCTCAGCCCATAGATACCAATGGCGCGGGTTGCAATCACCATGGCGATCGCAATCAAAATCAGCTGGAAGTTTTCCCCCAAACTGCCAAAGCGAATCTGGTCGCCAATGAGCAAGAACACAATGGAATTGACCAAAAAGGCCACGAACTCCCAAAACTCCGACACAATCAGCCGCGTTCGGGGATTCATGCCGATGCGAGAGCCGAAGTTACCCAGAATCAGCCCCACGGTGACCACCGCGATTACGCCAGAGCCGCCCAGTTCTTCCGCCACCACATAGGTGCCATAGGCCGAAATGAGGGTCAGCGACTGCTCCACAAACGGCAGGTCAAAGCGCTGCGTCAGATAGGAGATGCCAAAGCCAATCAGGCTACCAACGCCGACGCCGATGCCCACAAAGCTAAAGAAGCGCACTACCGCCAGGGGGACGGTGAGGGTCTCCGTCTCCATAGCCGATCCCAGCAGCAGCAAGAACGCCACGACAGCGACCCCGTCATTAAAGAGGCTCTCGCCTTCCATGAGTACGGTCAATCGTTTGCCTACCCCTAACTCACGGAATAGGGAAATCACGGAAACCGGATCGGTTGCAGACAGACTCGCCCCAATCAACAGGGCCGTTCCCCAAGACAGGCCAGCCAGGCTATGAAGCCCCCAACCAATGCCCGAAACCGAGATCACGACGCCGACAATCGCGAACAGGCAGATCGGTACAAAGTCGTCTTTAAGGTTGCTCCACTCTAAATTCCACCCCGCCTCAAATAGAAGGGGCGGCAGAAAAACCAGGAGAATCAGCTCTGGGGAAAGGGTGACAAGCCGAATGTCGAGCACCGCAAGGGCAAGCCCCGCAATCACGAGGAGCAGGGTGTAGGGAATCTGGCGAAATAGGGCAAAGGTACGGGAGAGCGCGGCAACGCTGAGGGATACACAGAGCACCAGCAAAAACTGTGCCAGTCTATCTTCAATCGCCATTTCGAGGTCGGGCCCGTTAGCGGCTGCATCCGTGGCAGCCCCAGCCACGTTGGCTAATAGAGCGATCGCATCTATCATTGGCGTGGTCTACTCCATGTCTGTTAAATAGGCGTCGTACCCCATTGAGTCTAATCGCTTTTGTTTCTCCAGCACCATTGCCTCAAGACTAGCCCGGTACCGCTGGACGGCCTCCAACAGGGCGGGGCGATGGCTGGCTAAAATCTGCACCGCCAGCAGTCCGGCATTCTGAGCATTGCCAATGGCCACCGTGGCCACCGGAATACCTCGCGGCATTTGCACAATGGAATATAACGAATCAACGCCCTGCAGCGCGCGACTAATGACCGGAACGCCAATCACCGGCAGCGGCGTCAGGGCCGCGACCATACCGGGTAGATGCGCCGCACCACCGGCCCCGGCGATAATCACCTTTATTCCCCGCTGGTGGGCCGTTTTGGCGTAGTCCACCATGCGGTCGGGGGTGCGGTGGGCCGAGACAATGGCCACCTCATGGGAAACGCCAAACTCTTCACAAATTGCGATCGCGGCCTGCATCGTCGGCAGGTCTGAATCACTGCCCATAATAATCCCAACATCAGGGTCTGTTGCCATATTGCCTTACTGATGACTTGGCTAATTATGAGAGTCTCGCTGAGGTGGCGCTATGCCTACAGACGGAACCCTAGTCCTCATGATCCTCAAACGGATCGTCAAGCTCAGCAGAGGGTGGGCCAAAGGACGTATAAATCGCAAACGCGGTGATACCAACAAGCGCAGCCCCAATAGAAATGCTAAAAACTGTTGCGGGATCCATAACCTGTCAACCTATGTAACGAATGGGTGATATGCTCTTATATTATTACGGATCGTTACAAAGATTACGGCATTAATTCAGTAGGTCACTCATGGCACAGCAGACGCGACTCGGGAATGTTCTGAAATCGTTAAATTCTGAATACGGTAAGGTAGCTCCTGGCTGGGGTACCACGCCTCTAATGGCTGTGTTTATCCTGCTGTTCTTCGTCTTCTTGCTCATCATTCTGCAAATCTATAATTCTTCTCTGATTCTCGAAGGGCTTGACGTTGACTGGTCAACCCTAGGCGATTAATCCACAGGCATCGACCTTGAGCTAGTGATGCGAAAGCTGGATACGAACTGAGCAGTCAAGAAGACCCCAATGCTAGCCGAGGCGTACTTCGCGCTTAGGGTTAGTGG
>JBARYO010000155.1:0-2021 GCA_049647905.1 Elainellaceae cyanobacterium
GCTACACTCTGTATTGGTTGGGGTCATAAGTTAAAGCTGCCAGAAGCTTTGTGGTATCTGCATTCTTGCAGTTCTTTAACCCCAACTTCTACCTCTTGGTGAGATATCCGGGTTATCACGGATAACAGCCGGGGCCGCTACCCAGAAACCTTCGAGCGCTGGGTAGGCCTTGTTCTCCTCATCTCGGATGTGGCTATAGACGCGGTAGTGGGAGTCGAAGCTGAGCAGCAATGCCTTTACCTCAGCTAGCTCTTCAAGCCACGCCAGCATCTCAGCCTGCGTCCCCGTTGCCAGGGTCTCTACCTTGCGGGCCGCATCTACTCTGGGCCTTGCAGGATTACCCACGTGCCGGTAGATGCGCCGCACGTAGTAGACGGCCCACAGGCTGTCTGCGCAGCGCTGCTCAAACTGGGCTACAGCCTCCTCTAGCCCCGCTTCACGGCAGATATCTCTGACCGAGTAGCGCTCAAACAATCGCATCCGGGAGTTCATCGCTAGGGCGTTGTACTCACACCACAGGGCAAAAGCCGCTGACTGTGGGTCACCTTGGTAGTGGGCGATCGCTACCTCGCGTCGTGGGAAGGGGCAAAAGCGGCAGCAGGACTTACGCCAGCGCACACCAATCGTCTGTTGAATTAGGTCGTAGCAGGCCTCCCGGTTCATGCCGCGCTCGACTAAGGGGTAAAGGAACGTTGAGCCGTGGCAGCCGTAGTCTTGGCAGTCTTTGACCCGCTTAGTCTCATCGCTGTTGTAGCCGAGGTAGGGGCCAATCTGGATGTCGTCTCGTGCCGCCAGCAGCCAAAGCGCATACTGCCAGCCAAAGCGGGAGCGCTCTAGACGGCATAACAGCGCTAGGACATCCATCGATAGGCAGATAGCGGCGATGAGATCGCCCACGAGCGCATCTAGGACTTCGCCTTTCCAGCGAATGGCACAGATGTGAGGGCGGCTGACTCGGGGCACCCAGCCGTTGATGAGCATGTTGTCTGAAAGCTTATAGTCGCCTTCTATGAACACCTCACAGGGTTTGCGGGTATCAGCTAGCAGGGTGTAGCCATCTGCTTTGGCTAGCCCTGTTTTGGCGACCTGCACGAGACGAATGCCCAGCTCCCGCAGCAGGGGCAGGATGTAGGTCTCGCACAGGTACTGGGTTTCGGGAAATTCATCGCCGGTTTGGGCAACGATGATGATGAGCTGGTTCCAGTTCGTGAAGGGGCGGGTATCGGGGTAGAAGATCCACAGCAGCAGAATGGCAGTGGACTCTACGCCCATACCCCAGTTGAGAATATGAAATGTCATGGCTAGGCCTCCATTGCAGGAAAAACAGTCAGACCTGCGCAGCGAATAGCTGCACTGGCCTAACTGCTGGCCTTCTGGGAACCCCAGCAGCTACAGAAGTTTGAGTTGCTCCTGCTTTTGTAGCGCTGGTTTAAGTGGAGGCTTCGGCTTTACTTCAACAGGTTTCAGCTTCACCTGATTAGGTTTCGGCTTATCAAGGACGGCCTGCACCCAATCAGCGCAGCTTGGGCAGAAGGAATGGTCTAAGCCTGGGTACTCGACTGGGGTGCGGCATCGCCTGCAGAGCATGGCTCTAACCAATCCTCAGATGCTGACCGCGATCGCCTAAGCGGGCAAAGGGTAGCTTTTGTCCAGACTCCAGCGCTGAACGGACTGCGCTGCTATCGAGCTTGAAGATAATCCGCTGGAACTCTTGCGGTAGCGCTGCTGGGTCAATGTTTGGGTCTATGACCAATGGGCGCTTGCCGCCGTTGGTCCTGAGCGTGAGGCGGTAGCGCGCAGTCTCAACGGTCTTAAGTCCATGCCCCTTGAAGAACTGTATGAGGAGATAGCACAATTGCTCAGCTAAAGCCTCATCTGCTTTTGCTCGGTTATGCAGCCGCTCAGCCTCAGCGCGGCGGGCCTGGGCACGGTAGCCCAGTTCTGCAATGAGGGCGGCGTAGTTGTCTAACTTCAGATCGCGTTCTTCGAGTGCGCCAGTGAACGTCTCTATTAGCCAGTCA
>JBARYO010000156.1:0-9095 GCA_049647905.1 Elainellaceae cyanobacterium
CCATCGGGGTATGGGGCACTCGGGCCCATAGCGTTGTTCTGGCCCAAGCGCTGCAGCGTCTCGGGCTTTCGGTCGTTTTGGCCAGCCCCGCCTCGCGACTGCTGCCGGGGTTCAGTCCAAGCATCGCCGAACTTCTCCAGGCCCAGCTCGAAGCCGAAGGCATCCGCGTTGTCACAGCAGCAACCCTCAAGCCATCTCCCAACGTGCCGAATTCATCGACCTCATCCCCAAGTACCGCAATGGTCCAATCAGATGCCTTAACTATCACCGTTGATGGCATCATCGCCGCTGAGGCCCATTGCTCAGGTCTCTTAAACCTAAATCTTCCCCCCCAGGTTAAGGCGATCGCCGACGGCATTCCGGTCAACGCGCGGCTACAAACGGTCCATCCCCGTATCTATGCCTGCGGTTACGCTATAAATGCCTACAGTATCCCGACGGTAGCGATCGCCGAAGCAGAGGTGGCTGTCGATAACGCCTTATCAATTCCCTACCGGCGCGTCAGCTACAGAACTCTCCCCCGCCTGGTACCCACCGATCCGCCGATCGCTCGGGTGGGTCTAACGGAGCAGCAGGCGAGACAGATCCATGGCGATATTACGGTGTTGAAGCAGCCCATAACGCCGTCACGGCAAGCGCAGTTAGATCAGACCACCCTGGGGCTGTGCCAGCTCATTTTGTCGAAACGCGGCACTATCTTGGGCGCTGAGGCGATCGGCCCCAATGTCCAAGATTGGTTCAGTCCCTTGACCTGGGCTCTAGCGCACCGCGTGACGCTGCAGTCCCTCCCCCAAACGCGGTCCTATCCAGCCTATGGCGAGGTGATTGCACAGCTAAGAGAGCAGTGGCGTCACCAAAGTCAACATAATTGGAGACGCAATAGCCTAGAGCTTTTGTTCAACTGGCGTCGGGATTGGACAAGGTAGACCATTTCAGTTGGGAGATAGCCATGCATTGCCCCTACAAACCCGCTCCTACGACTCATCGTAAGCTTCGAGGTCCAGAAGATGCATATAGGTCTCTACCATATCGGGGCGCTGGAACGCGATCGCTCGCAAAAGATGCCAGTCCTGAAGACCATCGAATGGGCTAGTGTATTCGTCTTGCTCCAAGCGCATCGCGAGTTCAGCGATGTCGATTTCAGTAATGTTGTCGATTTCTTGTTTCGAGATGGTCAAAGTGGTCATGGTGGAGCCTCCAGAGCAAACACAACGGTTGACTGTAAGCGAAGCGAGCCTTGGGCCGACAAGATTGTAGACCTAATCGAAGTTGGGACTCTACTGCTAGCGTTCTAGTTCCCATCCTATTCGGTTTTATCTTCCATTGGTCTCCTACATTCGATAAAACTTTGTATAAGTTTGAGCACGTTAGGTGAAATTTCGTGACCTATGGAAAGTTCGTGATAGTCCAGCGGTGTAGCTAGAGCGGTGAGCTGATCACGAGATTGATGGGCTGCGGGTAGAGGCACAACGGTGTCGTGAACGCCATGCACTAGTAGGGTTGGCGCTGGGGCATCGGGGGGAGCGATCGCCCGATGCAGGTATCCACTCAGGGCCATTAGACCTGCCACCGGCAGCTGAGGGCCTACATCTAGGGTCATTGCCCCACCCTGAGAAAACCCTCCCAAGATCGTGCGCGATAGGGGAACATCCAGCTGCCTGCAGAGTTCCGTGAGCCAGGCTCGAAGACGGTGACGACTCTCCTGTAAGTCAGCCTGCTCTAAGCCCAGTAGCTGGTCTAGCCCACTCTCTGGGAAGGCATACCACATATAGCCTCCCGGTGAATAGGGATGGGTAAAGGGGGCATTGGGAAACGCCATAGCATAGCCGGGCAAATACAGCTCATCCGCTAGCGTCGCCACATCTTGGGCATTCGCGCCCCATCCGTGCAGCATCACCAGCAGATTTTTGGGCTGCGACTGGGCGTTACGGACAATACTAGTCAAGGTGGCAGCGGCCATAGCAATTCAGGTGTGATACGGTGCTTATTGATAATACGGGGGGACCCGTAATGGCGTCCATTCACGTGCAATAGGGAAACATCATGGCACCGCTGGCATTGCTGAGCGTATCGGACAAAACGGGATTGGTAGACTTGGCCCGAGTTTTGGTCAAGGAATTTGGCTTTGAGCTGGTGAGCAGCGGCGGGACAGCGCAGGTGCTGCAGCAGGCCAGCATTGCAGTAACCAAAGTTTCAGACTACACCGGCTCGCCCGAAATCCTGGGTGGGCGGGTCAAGACGCTCCATCCCAAAATTCATGGGGGCGTTTTGGCTCGACAGAATAACCCCCAAGACTTAGCGGACCTGGAGGCGAACCAGATTCGCCCCTTTGAGCTAGTGGTGGTGAATCTATATCCCTTCGAGCAGACCATCGCCAAGGCTGACGTGGCGTTACCAGAGGCCATTGAGCAAATTGACATCGGTGGCCCGACTCTAATTCGCGCCGCCGCCAAAAACTTTGCCCATATAACGGTGCTGTGCCAGCCGGACCAATACCCTGCCTATTTAGAAGAGCACCGCCAAAGGACCTCACCTTCACTAGAATTCCGCCGCCGTTGCGCGCAGCAAGCCTTCTGGCAAACCGCAGGCTATGACCAGGCGATCGCCACCTATTTGACCCAAAATGACAGCGTTGCATCAGACGATGCCACCCTGCCGGCGCATGTCGGCATTACGGGTCAGCAGCGTCAGCCCTTGCGCTATGGCGAGAACCCCCATCAAGCGGCATCCTGGTACCAAACCGGGACAGTGGCAGCGGGCTGGGCAGCGGCCAACAAGCTGCAGGGGAAAGACTTGAGCTACAACAATCTAGTGGACTTAGAGGCCGCACGGCGCATCATTGCCGAATTTCCTAGCGCCCAACCCGCCGCCGCCGTGCTCAAACACACCAATCCCTGCGGCGTTGCCGTTGCCGACACCCTCGCAACGGCATACCGCGCGGCCTTTGATGCCGACAGCATGTCAGCCTTTGGCGGCATTGTGGCCCTCAACCAGCCCATTGATGCTGAGACAGCCACTGCCCTCACCCAGACTTTCTTAGAATGCGTTGTGGCTCCGGGCTGCAGCGACGAGGCTCAAGCCGTGCTGGCCAAAAAATCCAAACTACGGGTGCTGACGCTAAACGATTTTACCCAGGGGCCACAGCAGCTGATTGCCCCCATCGCGGGTGGCTTTCTGCTGCAGCAAAGCGACGATCACTTGACTGACTCAAACGCCTGGACCGTTGCCACCGAGGCCCAACCCACCGAGGCCCAGCTGGCTGAACTGGCCTTTGCTTGGCGTGTGGTGAAGCACGTCAAATCCAACGCCATTGTGGTCAGTCGCGATCGCATAACCCAGGGCATTGGGGCCGGACAGATGAACCGGGTGGGGGCGGTGGCGATCGCCCTGAAACAAGCTGGAGAGGGGACCGCGGGGGCCGTACTGGCCAGCGATGGGTTTTTTCCCTTCGATGATTCGGTCCGAACCGCTGCCGCCGCTGGCATCACCGCCATCGTTCAGCCCGGAGGCAGCATGCGCGATCAAGAGTCTGTTGATGCCGCTAACGCGCTGGGTCTTGTCATGGTGCTAACAGGGACGCGACATTTTCTTCACTGAAGAATTCAAAGATCATTAAAATTGGTAAAGTAACGCTTTCCCCGAAAATTCATGGACCTATCCATTCCAGACGCAATCAAACCCTGGCTCAATTTTATTCACCCCGTTTTGATGTGGGTCTTGCTCGTTGTAACACTGTACGCCCTATATCTAGGCATTCAGGTCCGCCGCATCCGGTCCGCCGATCCCGAAACCCGCAAAGAGCTGGTTAAAAAGAAGGTCAACGTCAAACATTATCAGCTAGGCTCAGCGCTGCTGGCCTTTATGGTGATTGGCTCTATCAGCGCCATGGCCGTAACCTATATCAACAACGGCAAGCTGTTTTTTGGCCCACACCTGCTAGTTGGTCTTGGTATGACAGGTCTGATTGCGACCTCGGCTTCTCTATCACCGTTCATGCAAAAGGGCCAAGACTGGGCTCGCTATACCCACATCACTTTAAACATCGTGCTGGTTGGCCTATTTGGTTGGCAAGCGCTGACCGGTATGCAGATTGTTCAAAAGATTCTAGAGAGCATTATGAACGCTTAGGTCAACTCACATAGGCCGCTACTAGCTGCAGCCCTAACCTGAGTGTTCTGCGCGACCAACAAAAAGAGGGGATGGCGATTGCCATCCCCTCTTTAATAATCCGCTCCTTCCTCACCCATAATCATCAATGCGGGTAATTCCCTCTAAGACGCCATGCTCGCTCCAACCTGCTGTACAAGAAGCGTCGTGGCATTAACCCGACCCATGATCTGGACCAAATCTCCAGGCTGGGCCATCCAGGGCTGCTCGGCGAAGGCAAACCACTCGGTTGCCTGGAAGTGAACTCGCATCCGATTGTCAGCAGCCGATATGCTTGTCACCGTGCCTGATTTTGATGACTCAGCCGGTACCACAGGTGCTTGACGAAAAAATCCCCACATAGATGACTCCTCAGCTGACGCTTCACGTTATGTGAATGATCTTCAGTGCCAGCGGTGGAAGTACGGACAAGTTGGTTAAGTCTACAGAAAGCTGTAGTCTTACGTCGGTTAATCGCCTCGGTCGATGCCAAAATAGACCTACTCTTTCAGCGCCGAAGTGGCTATAGCCTTTGCGTCGTCGTCGATGGCCTGCTCATCAGTCACGCTGAGGTCAATTAGGAACTGAAGGGCCTTGGCTACGTATTCGGCGCAGGTTTTAGGCGATGCCTCATAGAACTGCTGCCAGGCTCGGGCCACATAGCGATCGTAATGGGCATCATCAAGGTTTTGGTCGATCATATGGTCGATCCAGGCGAGGCGGACAGCGTGACCGATGAGCACATCTAGGACAATGTTGCTCTCAATTTCGAGGTCATCATTTTGCTTCGCGATCGCCCCCAATTCCACCAGCGCCTCCACCGTTATCTGCCGGTACTCCGGAGCCTGAATTTTGTTGAGTAAATGCTCCACCCGGAGGGCAAAGTTCTGCTCCTCCGGCGTCGTTTCTGCCAGAATCAGCTCGCTGTCCAAGCGGTTACGGCGCTCAAGCTGGTCGCCAATGACGATGCCCTTACAATGCTTGAGCACCTCCCGCAAATCGCTGTAGAACTTCTCTGGCGTGCGGTTAAGGGAGCCTTCCCGCTGTCGGTGTCGCCACCAGTTGCCGCCGAAGGGCTCTGCCGCTGCAGCCTCCAGCACAATATTCTCTGGCAGTACCCACTGAATTGACTGCCGACGCTTTAGAGGGAGAGACTCATGGCGCACTAGATTCTGGCCCAACGTGCTGTATCCCTCTAGAACATGCTGTAGGCGCTGCTTGACATCGAAGGGGCTCAGCTGAGTGAGCAGCTCAAATGCTTCATCCTGAGACACACCTTTCTCCTGGGAAATCTCATCGCTGAGCAGCACAATCAGGTATCCCGTTCTTAGGGTCAACAGCCCATCAAATAGCTCAGGATTGGTTTTAATCAAAATGCTCAGATAGATCAGAATCTCTTGGGTCAGCGGCAGCTCACGGATATCTTCTCCACCACAGGACTCAATCTTCTCTATGATCTCGCCATGGGACATAGGCTCCCGAATCAGACAGTCTTCGCTATAGGTTTTACCCACGGCGATTTGTTTCTGCCGCACCAGAATATCAGTAACAGCGTCGGACAAACCAATATCAATTTTTACCAGCAGTCCGGCAGCATGACGAATAATGGACCACAGCTCCATATCGCTAGCCTTAGCGTATACCTCCGTCAGCAGGTCGCTCACCGCGACCGCTTCATCGTCACCCCCCAACCCCGTATCAAACGCTAGTCCCTCCAGCCGCACCAGCAAATCCAACAGCTCAACCTGCTCGTATAGGTTCTGAGACGCCTGCAGCTGTTGCAGCAGCGCATCGCGATCGCCTTCAATTATTCCAAACTCCTGGCTGTAGCTGAGGGGACGGTTACTTGCTGACGAGAACTGCAGCGAAGCCGAAACGGTGCCAGCATCGTGAACAGACATGTACGCCAGCTCAAAATCAGGCAGGTGATCGATCCGCTCGATGTTGGCGGTCAAGCTGAACTGGTTGAGGTGACCTAGCACCACCGGAGTGCCTTCGCAGTCACCATCGCGCAGCTGCTTCATCAGCGCCAGTAGGGGCGATCGCTCAATGCTGCCGAAGCGCTCAACCTCAAACATGGAGTTAGTGAGCAACAGCGTTACCGTAGGCCGCCCGAACTCATACCAATGGCGGTGAATATAGGATAGCTCACCACGAATTTGCGCCACCAAAAAGTGGTAGTCCCGCGTCAGATAAAACTGTCGCTGGTCGAGAAAGGCGGGCAGGAACACCACCGTTTCTCCCTGAATACGAAACATATGGGCCGTGGTGAGGCCGCGCAGTCGGCGAATGGGCCTACCCGAGAGCTTCAGCTTTTCGTTGCGGCCAATCTGCGAGTAGATAGCCGATAGTTCACTTGCCTGACGGACCTGGATAGGATCTAGCTCTTCGATAGTCTGGGTATCGATATCATTGGTGGCCAGCTCAGCCTGAAGTGCCTTATCTTCAGCCAGCAGGGCGATTTGAACCAGCGGCTGGCGGTGCTGACCAATGCGGCGATAGCGCCCTAGCGGGTCGATATCCCCCATGGAGATTAGCCCATCCTGCAGCATCCGGCCCAGGAGATATAGACTCTGTGCCCATACTAAGGGCACGTTTTCGTTGGGCAAGCGCTGCTGACTGTTGGGCTGCTCGCGCTCCGCGTCGATGGCCTCTTCTGGCACATAGTACAGCTCCGGAAGCACAGCAAACTCACCCTGGGAGACGGCAATTTCGTCTAGCCGAGTCCGGTAGCGTTTAGCCGCAGCGCGATCGCCCTGGGCAATGGCGTCCAGTAATAGATAGGTGAAAAACAGCGGCCATTCGCATTCAATGTGCTCAAACTGCTTTAGCTCAGCCGGTTCGTAATGCAGACGGGTAATATCTTCAATGGCGGTTTGGTGGCCATCCCGCAGGAAGCGTTTGCAGCCGTAGTGTCCCTCCAGCTTGCTGGTAATCGCGTCGCGGGTTTTCTCCACTAAAGCGCTGCTTTCAATCGCAAAGGCCGGAAAGCCGATAATGCTCAACACGGATGCGTCTACTTCCTTAGACCCAGACTCCCTGGGCAGCAGAGACTCCAGCGTGATGCGGGCACGGGCAATTTCATCCGGCAGCACATAGACCACTGAGGCCGCTCCGCCATTGATTCCGAATAGATTGAAGCCATTGAGCGCCTCTAACGCAGCCTTAGCCATACCCACAGAGCTAGCGTTCAGTTCGGGCTTGCCGTGGTTGATCTTATTGCCCCGCTCCCAAATGCCATAGTCCGGCGTCCGATAGGCCCGCCCAATGTAGTACAGCAGGTTTTGAACAAAATTGACTTCGTCTAGGGTTTGAATAATATTGAGGCCTGACGCAATCATCTGGGCTAGCATCAGCAGATAAATCGATGTGGCATCAATCTGCAGGTGCCCCCATTCGTCATCTCCCACCACCGGGTCGCCCGATTCAGGGTAATACTTAGCGTGAAGAGAATCGATCGGAGCCTGGGTGACCTTGAAGCGCTCCACCTTGTCGGCCTGTTTCATCATGGCGTATAGCAGACCGCGCATCAGCTTGATGGTGCTGTGCTCTAGCTCGTATTTACGGCCCTGGTCGTTGTCTAGCTTTCGATACGCCAGGGATAGGCCCCACACCGCCAGAATGCTGTAGACGTTGTCTCTTACCCAAGCATCGGTATAGTTGCCATGCACTGTGATGGCCGTGCTCGCCGGGAGTAGCCCCACCAGCGGGGTCTGCTTAGCCAGTATCAGGGCCTGGACTTCAGCGTAGTAAGCATCTAGGCGATCCTGATAGGCGGATGCTGTCGGCCAAACCTCAGATCGACGTCCGTCTGCCATGACAATTACCTCGAGAACAGTACGATAGATTAGTGCAATGGTAGACACTAGGTTGCTAGCGAGAAGCCCAATCTGTACAATTGCAGCGATCGCGTTATGGAAACGACACGCTTGGTGCGCTTACATCGGCTCTTGATCTTTAGCAAACCAAGTGTAACCTAAATTAATAATTCCGCATCCCTTGCTCCTATTCAGGCCCAAATACGCCCCAAGCGGACTTATCTCAGCTAGATAGGCTCAAACCAAATGCGTTTAACCAATACGCCCACCCTCAAGTTTGCCCAACCGGAATGGATCAACCATCGGACCAATCCATAGCGCTATCCCAACCGCCCAAGACCCATGTTCTTGGGGTGCCGGTGCATCTCCTTGACGACTATGGGGCCTGGCTGTGGCATCGGGTGCAGCAGGGCAAGCCGGCCCATGTGGTGACGCTGAATGCTGAAATGGCGATGCAGGCCGAGCAGAACTCAGAATTGGCCGACATGATTCGTCGGGCAGAACTGGTGGTTCCAGATGGGGCAGGGGTGGTGCTCTATCTGCGCCTGCGCAATCAGGCCATTCAGCGATGTCCGGGGATTGAGTTGGCGGAGTCGTTGATTAGGCAGATGGGAACATCCTCTGAATGGCGTCTTGAAGATGATGCTGAAGATGGCCCCAGCCTCTTTTTCTATGGTGGTGCACCCGGGGTGACAGATGCAGTGGCTCAGCGCTGGAAGGCACAGCTGCCTCACCTCAAGGTGGCAGGCGCTGCCCATGGCTACATCTCGCCCGAGGAGCAAGAGGCCCTGTGCGATCGCCTCAAACGGGAGCAGCCCGCCGTGATTCTTGTGGGTTTAGGGGTGCCCCGGCAAGAGTTTTGGATTGACCATCACCGCCACCTATGCCCAAATTCGGTGTGGATCGGCGTGGGGGGCAGTTTTGACATTTGGGCCGGAACCAAGACGCGAGCGCCGGGCTGGCTGCGCAACAATAATTTAGAGTGGAGCTACCGCCTTTACAAGGAACCCTGGCGCTGGCGGCGAATGCTGGTGCTGCCCCAGTTTGCCTGGCGCTCTGTTATGACGCTCTGGCGCTGAATATCTTAGTGAGCTCTGGTCTCACAGCATATTGCTTGTGGCGCATTGAACC
>JBARYO010000157.1:0-5729 GCA_049647905.1 Elainellaceae cyanobacterium
ATCCCTCGCCCCCAGACCGCAAGGTGCCACCCCTGCGTCCAAAAGCGATCGCCAGAGGGGTGCTGCCGCTTCTGAGGGCACCATAATCTCAAACCCATCTTCTCCGGTGTACCCCGTCCTTGCGATAAAGGCGGGCTGGCCCTGCAGCACAATCTCGCTATGCTGAAAGCGGCCTAAATCGGCGAGGCTGTAGTCCGTCAGGGGCTGTAGCATAGCCTCGGCCTGCGGTCCCTGCAGGGCTAGCAAGGCCCGATCCGAAAGGTGATCGAGGTGCTGGGCGGGGGTGAGGTGCTGCTGTAGCCAGGCGATGTCTTTGGCAGTGGTGGCAGCGTTGGCGATCACCATAATTTGTTGGGCACTCTGTAGATCGTCCTGCCGGTAGAAAATCACATCGTCAATAATACCGGCTGTCTTGGTGAGCAGCACTGTGTACTGAGCCCTACCCGGTTTGAGAGTACTAAGATCCGTCGGCACTAGGGTCTGCAGCGTCGCCAGTAGCTCTGGCCCCTGAAGCTGAATCATCGCCATATGGGAGATGTCAAATAGACCGGCACACTGCCGTACCGCCTCATGTTCAGCGCGAATACCGTCGAATTGAACGGGCATCTCCCAGCCAGCAAATGCGACTAAGCGAGCGTTTTGCTTGTGGTATGGGCGATATAAAGGCGTATGTTGCAGAAGTTGCATAAATTATGCCGATAGTCACGGTTACGGGGCGTAGTCACTAAAATAGTCTCCCCTATCCTAAGGGAAGTTGAGGCGTGGATTTGCTACTGTGTATTGAGCTACGATTTTGCGCCGCCATAACCTCCTACTCGATCGTCATTCAATAAGGGGACGTTTTTGAGAGGTCGCCTCTGAAAGAAATTGTATTTGGATAAGTGGAAAGGAACTCGGCCTGTGAACTATCGAATACTAGCGTCAAGTGGACTGGGGTTTGTTGGAGCGCTACTGCTATCGTCCCCAGCGCTAGGGGCGCAGCTAGAATTTTGGCAGTTTGATGCCACCACCGATCAGCTCGTCTTCACCACAGATGACGTTGTTCGCCCCCGAGCCCAGATGATTCAGAACCCCACTCGAATTCTGATCGACTTGCCGGGGACCAGCGTTGTAGAAGCAGAGCGAATCGCTCAATCCATAGGGGGTGCGGTGCGGCAGGTCCGGGTCGACCAGCTCGACCCCCAAATCACCCGGCTAACCATTGAGTACAATCCAGGCTACACCATCGATCCGCAACAGGTGCGCGTTCGGGGCATCACGCCGACCCAGTGGCAAGTGCAGCTGCCTGAGGCGCAGATAGTTGGGGGGCCGCCGCTGCAGCGTCCCATTTCTGCCCCCCCTCAAAGGACAGAAACACCGCCACTCCGTCAAGGCGGCATGGTATCCCAGCGCCCTACATCGCCCCCCTCGCCAACCATCACGCAGATCAACGACCTCGTCGTCACTCCCGATGGCTTTTTCCTACAAACAATAGGGCCAACACCAGAGGTCGCGGCCCAGCGCCGTCGCCGCCGTCGCCGCCGTCGCGATCGCCGCCGCATCGTATTTGAGGTCGAGAATGCGACTCTTGCTCCGGATTTCCCTAGGGAGCAGACCCTTAACCGCTATGGCGTCGAAACCATCGAATTTGAGCAGGATGACGATGACCCAAACAAGGTGCTCATCACCCTCAACGTCGAGAGAGAAGAGCAGATGTGGCAGGCCAGCGCCAGTAACCTGGGCGGCATTGTCCTCATTCCGACGAGGGGCGTGGACCGACCGGTGACTCGCTCAGACCCAGGGACACCGCCGGTAAGTAGCTCAGAGCCTACCGTAGTCTCAGGATTGAGCCTTAGCGCTGACGGCCTAACGATTCAGGCCAATCGGCCTCTATCCGATGCATTGGCCGGATTTGACCGCCGGGGAGTTGACTACCGCGTGGTGATTCCGGACGCCAGGCTAGACGCCAACGCCACCACTCAGCTGCAGCCCAACCCCATCTTTGCCCGCGCACAGCTGCAGCAGGAGGGCGACCAGGTCATTCTCTCTGTGCTACCTGCCCTGGGGACTCAGCTGGGCTCGGCTCGGGCCGCCGATCAGGGGCTGGTGTTGGCCTTCGAGTCCTCCCGCAGCGTCTCCCTGCCGCCAGGGACCAGCACACCACTACCGCCGTCCCAACCCCTACCACCGGAGTCTCTGCCCCGTATCCCCAACGGTCGCATCATTGTGGTGATCGATCCAGGACACGGTGGATTCGACCCAGGCGCTGTTGGCATTGGGGGGCTGCAGGAGAAAAACATTGTTCTACCAGTATCGATTCAGGTGGCGCAGATTCTAGAGCAGCAGGGCATTAGCGCTATTTTGACGCGACGGACAGACCGCGAGATCGACCTAGAGCCGCGGGTGCAAATCGCGGAGCGGGCTAATGCTACGCTATTTGTAAGCATTCACGCCAACGCCATCAGCCTCAGCCGTCCGGATGTCAACGGCATCGAAACCTACTACACGTCAGGGCAAGGGCAGCAGCTAGCCCGCGTTATCCACAACAGCCTTCTACAGGCCACAGGCGGCCCCGATCGGGGTGTGCGGTCGGCGCGGTTCTATGTCCTGCGCAATACCTCAATGCCCGCCGTTCTCGTCGAAACAGGATTCGTGACGGGCGCTCAAGATGCGCCTCGTCTTGCCAACCCAGCGTATCAAACCCAACTTGCCCAGGGCATTGCTCGCGGCATCCTGCAGTATATTCAACAGACCACTCGTTAGCCGGTCCTATGACCTATCTCCCGACGCCAAGCGCCACCACCCCCAGCCCCGATGACCAGGAATGGTGGGTCCAGCGGTGGATCGATTTACTTAACTCCTATCGCTTCAAGAAGCGGCTAGAGCGGGGACGCCTCTATGCCCGCGAAGGCAATATTCTCAGCATGGAATTTCGCGGGTCGAAAGTGCATGCGGTGGTTCAAGGGACCGCACCAGAGCCTTATAAACTGACTATTTCCATCGAGTCGTTTAGTCAAGATGACTGGCGCTACATCATCAACTCTATGGCCCAGAAGGCCGTGTACTCCGCTAAGCTGCTGGCGGGGATTATGCCAGATGACATCGAGCAGGTTTTCACGAGCAATGGACTCAGCCTGTTTCCGTTCTCCTTATCAGATGTGCGATCGCGCTGTAACTGTCCTGATCCCAAAAATCCCTGCAAGCATATCGCAGCAGTGTATTACCAACTCGGCGATAGCTTTCGCGAAGATCCGTTTATCCTATTTCAGCTTCGGGGACGCACCAAGCAAGATATTCTTCAGGCGTTGAGAGAGAAGCGGAGCGGCCCCTTGACGACACAGCAAGCCAAGGCGGCTGTGGCGGTAGATGAGGCCAAAACTAATGACCTCAGCCAGTTTTGGACCTATGGCGAGCCACTGGATTCCTCTCTTGTCGTAATTACCCCATCTGGGGGCAAAACGGTCCTGGATGTTTTGGGCAAGCTGCCCCTATCGTCCAACGACGCTCAGACCGTTCGTCAGCATCTCGATACGCTGTATCAATCGGTATCTCAAACCGCCATGATGGAAGCACTCGGCGGCGCGAACAGCTAGGGGAGGAGGGCGCTAGGGCTCTTGAGCGAGGGCTAGAGGCCCCGAAGGGTCATCGTCAGAAGCCCTTGCTGTCCCAACAGCAGCTCCCGCACCAAGCTCACAATACCGGCCCAAACGATGGGCGTGATGTCTACACCACCGAGGGGCGGAATTACTTTCCGCAGCGGCACCAAAAACGGTTCAGTAGGCCAGGCCACCAGGTTAAAGGGCAGCTTGTTGAGGTCGGCTTGCGGATACCAGGTCAGCACAGTCCGCAAAATGAACAGAAGCGTCATCAGGGCAAGCAATAGCCCTAGACCTCCAGCGGTAAGAGAGAGGGGAGAAATGGAGCCGATCATAAGCTGCAATGTCAAGTGATGTAGCGCCTCCAACTTATCCTAACGTGAAACGGATTACCCTCGGCATGCCGATCTGGGCTTCTCAAGGGACAGCTAGAACGATACTATAAACAAGATTCACATTTTCTTATTTTGGAGTTGGAGCCGTATGACACCGTCTTTGGCAAACTTCCTGTACAGCCTCCTGGCTGGTGCCGTTATTCTCGTTATCCCGGCGACCGTAGCCTTGGTCTTCATTAGCCAGAAAGATAAGGTCAAAAGATAGCCATCCATTGAGGCTGAGCGACTTTGGATTACGCTGGCTGACCGGGCGCTGGGCTAATGCGAATTCGCATCACTATCGGCTTGATTCGCATCAATGCCGATTTTTTCTGCCGTTGTCAAGGCCATTCAAACCAAATTTCGCCCCCTCGACGTTGGAGTTCTCACCTCCGACTCGCTACTATGGACATACGTAACTAAATCGGTACGATGGAGAAGCCATGATTAATATCGGGGGAGGTCCCGCGTTTATTCTTGGAGTTGCAATGGTCTTGGCCGGGGTGGCGCTGTACGCCCTGCGCTCAATGCGGCCAGAGCTATCGCGAGACCACGATATTTTCTTTGCGGCGATCGCCCTAACCACTGGCGCTATTTTGATGTGGCAAGGGTGGCGACTTGATCCATTTTTGTTTCTGGGCTATCTCTGTGCCGCTGGTTCAGCGACCTTCTTCGGCGTTGAGAATATTCGGCTGCGGGGCATCACCACTGAGCAGGCGAAGCGCAGCACTCCAATTACCGACAAGGGCCGTTCCGTCAGTCGACGGTATGACTACGAGCCGCAGGATTACGACCAGGACTATGACTATCGCCCGGAGCGAGGTCTGCCGTCACGGGAAGAGCGCGCTGGTAGACGCATCCGTGCCACCCGAGACGCGCGCCAAGACTATCCCGAGGGCAGCCGCCGCCTACGCCGCGACGAGTACGATGAGCGCTATGATCGCGCACCTTACGAGGATGACGGCTATGCGCAGGTTGATGATGCACCACCAGTGGACCGTGCGCCTCGGAAGCGGCGGTTACCGCGCAGTGGCCGCAGCGCGGAGCGAGCAGGGGTGCGCGATGACGTGATTCAGGATAGTTGGGATGCCCCTACGGCCGCGATTAGCGGCGGGCAGAGAGATGAGCGGCGGCCAACCCCAGCAGGGTATCGTCCCGATTCGCCATCTAAAGGTTTCGATGATGCGCCAGCGCGACCCCCAAGCCGCCCTAGCCAGGGCAGCAGTCGGCGGCGTCCTCTCAACGTCAAACCGGCACCGGCTGGCTACGGCGAGCCCTATGGGGACGAACCGCCAGCGGCCTCCGCTGACTATGCGGACTACCGTCCCGTCGACGACAGTGCTGCAGACGATGAGGCCGACAACAGCGACTATCAGCAGCTGTACTAGATCACACCATAGCTTTGGGTTGATGCATCTGATAGCGTCATCCCAAAGTCCCTTATACTCAACCGCTTCTTACTTGTTTGTCGCTTCCCAGAATTGACGCCAATGCTGTCTGCCATCCTGTTTGATTTAGACGGCACCCTAACCCACACGGATTCGATTCACTATGCCGTCTGGCAGGATATTCTCCAACCCTACGGCATCGACCTTAATCGCGATTTTTATGATGCGACGTTTAGCGGTCGGCTCAATGTAGATATCCTTCGCGATATTCTGCCGCAGCTGACAGCGGAGGAAGGCAAACGTTTGAGCGATCGCAAAGAGTCCCGGTTCCGAGAGCGTAACCGTCCCAGAGATTTAATGAAGACTTAGGCCTTGCTGCGGCTGAACTCAGG
>JBARYO010000158.1:0-1689 GCA_049647905.1 Elainellaceae cyanobacterium
ATTGGGCTTGTCGGTACGTTGGGAGAGTATGGCAGTTTGGGGCATTCGGTCCATTTAGCTGCTGGGTTAGCGGTCGTGGCATTGGTCCTGCTTTCTGCCTGGAGTACCACGCAAATGGGCACCAAGCCCTGGGCGCGGCGGCTTCATGTTTCACTTAATGCCGTCCTGTTCGTTGCCTTAGCAGCAGTGTCCTGGACGGGCTGGTCCGTTGTGCAGAAGTACTTACCGTGACGCAGGGCGGCGCGCCTTTCGATTTTTGCTAGATTGTACTATCCAAACACCATGGCTGCTGTCGAACCCGATCTCTCAAAGCATCGCAACTTAAAGCCTGACGCCCTAGAGGCTGGCGATCGTCTCCTGTTTCGCATATCGCCTCTGGTGCGAATCACCCTATTGGGACTATATGCCACGCTCCTGTTCCCTGTACCCGTTCTGGCCCAGGTGACAGCTGCTCCCATCTCGCCGGGACTCCTTAGCTTTGGGGTTTTGGTCGGCGGTGTTCTGCTCTATGGGGCACTGGCAGAGCGAGTCATCGTCGATAATTCATCTATCCAGGTGGCCTACCCCAAGTGGGTGCCGACGCTGCTGCGCTCTGGGTGGTCTTTGCGCTGGTCGGACATTGACGCCCTCAAACCCCGATCCACAGGCCAGGGCGGAATTGTCTATTACTTTGTCAGTACGGCAGGCGATCGGGCCTACTTACTGCCCATGCGGGTCGCCGGATTTTCTAAGCTTGTGAGCTATGTTCAGCTCAAAACAGACATCGATACCACGGATGTGCGCCCTCTAGCTCAACCGTGGATGTATATTATTCTGCTTGGCTTAACGCTGATTTTAGGGATGGTTGATGTGGAGGTTCTGTGGATGGCGCTGTCCCATCAGTTTCCGCCACCGCTTTAGTTTCATTGTGCAGTGACCAAAGCCCGAAGTGAGCAGCTTCCAAATCTAGCTGCCATAGTGCTTTACGATTAGCAAGCAATTGCGCTGGTCTGGGGTACGGGTGTAATGTAGCGTATCGGCAATTCGCTTCATCAAGCCTAGCCCTCGTCCGCCTGCGGCTTCTTGGTTAAGCTTGAGCGAAGCTTGCTCAATGGATTGATCAAAATCGAATCCTGGGCCATAATCCCATATACGGATTTCAAAGACATCGTCGTAGATGCAGATCTCGATCTCAATGGGGGTGTCTGCGGATTTGCCCTCATGGGCGTGGCGCACTGCATTGGTGAACCCTTCTGCCAAAGCAAGCTGGCAGGGTAGCCAGGCCGCGTGGGGAAGGACGGGTTCTTGGAACTGATCAAACCACGAGAGAACCCGAGGCAGCGCGTTTAGATCAGTGGTCACTTGTATAGAGGATTTCTGAGACAGCTTCAACGGCGCACATCCCTCGCTAGGCATCAACAGATTCAGCTCGAAATTTGGTTTAGGTCCATCAATCGAGTACAACTAATGTAAACGCGTCCCCTTCTATTTCTAAAGTACGCTGAATGAACCTCGATCATCAATGGTATAGGGCATCTGTATGCCGCTACTCCATATCATCTTCAGCAAAGATTCATCTGAACCGTCGTTGTTCATCCGGTATTCTGGGTTGCGCTACTGTAGCGAATAGGGAGTCGTTGTCTTCCAGGATTCAGCAACGTCAGGCCACAGCGTTCAAATCACGGTAGATAGAATCCCTCACGTACGTCC
>JBARYO010000159.1:0-12620 GCA_049647905.1 Elainellaceae cyanobacterium
CAGAACGTCGTCAAGTCTTCGCCGTCAATCAGCAATCGCTCCTGCGCACTGTAAAGCACTATGCGATCGCCGCAGCGTTTACCGCCATGTCACAACGGGCACAATAAGCTCGTACTACACTTAAGCGACATAGCGTCAAAATGATTCAAAACACCAACCGCCGCCTCAGCGCTAGCGCCCTTAGGCAAGACACCGAATCCTACAACGGCTTCAGCTACATCAAAGACTACCTTCCCCCACGCCTCGAAGCCGCCCCCGAAGTCCTGAGAGATGCCTACCAAACCATGCTGACCAACCAGCAAAACGAATCAGAGCAAAAAGCGGCCTACAAAGCCGCCACCGACGCCGCCCGCCTGTCAGAATGGACCTTCCACAACGCCGTCCTCGCCATGAAAGAAGGCGTACGCGGCCAATACGGCCCCGACAGCAACGAAGCTCAAGCCGTTGGCCTCAAGAAAAAGTCCGAACGCAAACGCATCAGCCGGAAGTCCGCCCCCGCAATGTCTTAGTTAACCGGCGTCCTGCCGATGCAATCGTCTCGCATCTACCCAGGAACCTTCCGCCAATTCCGACCTCCGGCGCAGACTTTAATTCTTGAAGTCTCGCGGTCCCGTGTAGCCAGAGAGATCGGCAAGCTGATCTAAGGGAATGACTCCTGACTGGAGTTCACCATTGATCTCCCAGCTGGGAAAGCCCTCTACCCCAGCATCGCGGCAGACCTGTGGCTGAGCGTTAGCGCCGCTGGGGTCACATTCGACGTAGTCGATGTACTCAAACGCTTCCTTACCAAATAGCCGCTGCTGATCGTGGCAGTGGGGGCACCAGTAGGCGCTGTATTTCTTAGCGCCGATATCAGACAGATGCTGCGCTAGGGCAATTTCAGATTCCCCAGATGTGGTTGTAATCGGGGGCGGCAGTTCTCCATCAACGGCCACCTCACCAGCGGGTTTGTTGACGTCGGCGTAGACAATTCCCGTGCCCACCAGCGTGACTACCGCCACCAACACCCCAATAAAGGCCAGTTGCCCAATATCGTCCCAATATCGCCCCAAGAGGGTAATCACGAGCAGGCTGAGGCTGGAGACGGCAGAGACAATGCAGTAGGGGCAGACCGCCTGAATATCGGTCGCCAGGACATACATTAGGTAGCCGCTAAACAGGGTCATGGCCAGTGAGCCGACGAACAACAGCAGCCAGCTCCAGTCCTCTAGGGTGGTTTTAAGGTCTTTGTTGCTGTCCGCTTGGACGGCCAGGGGACCTAGGGCAAGCACTGCCATACCGGCGTAGGCCAAGAAGCCGAACAGCGTTAGCGGTAGGCCAAACACGCTAGCGTAGGGGCTAGAGAGAACGATGTCGCAGCCGCCGATGGGACAGGCCGCGTCGCTGCCGAGCACCTTCGACAGAAACAAATAGCCCGTCAAGGCAGCGCCCACAGCCGCGATCGCCCCGAGAATGTAGCGGGAGCGGCGATGTAGCCACGGCGTTTGTTTGCGGCGTCGAGTCGTAGACCTACTCATATGTCAATCTCTTTGTATATCAGCCTAGGGTGCGATGATACGAAATCTTCTGCCCCCTATTTTGACCTATCTACTGGCATTTGCGGCAGACGTTTCTAAAATTTTGCTGAGCATTCAGCATAAAACGGGCTACCAGCATTAATGGCGTCACCGGGTCAAGAGAACTCATGTGATGTAGCGCTATTCATCTAGAACGCAAAAGCATCACGTGGACGACAACCATCATCGAGCTAGCCTTTACAATGTAAAACTGGGTGTAGTAATGCGATCGCCAAACAGTGACGCTGACCTATGCCCTTGCCCTACGTCTGAGGTGTTGCCCCATGTCTTCTGACGACGACCAGTCCAAAGACAAATTTTTCTACCCCCGCAGCCGCTATCAAGGAGAGTTTTCGCCTCAGACGTTCACGTTCAATGCCAACCTCCAGGAGTTTGCCCAGCGGGTTTCTCTCATCTGCAACTTAGAGACGGGAGGTAAAATCTCCTCCGAAGAAGCGTATGACCGGATTCGGGGCTTGTGGAAGTCGCTCAAGCGCTCTAAGAAAGAGCTTTTGGACCAGTCTTCTCCGGATATAGATCTGCCGCCTGAATAGAATAGAGCTTAGCAGCGTGCCTTTCCTTTATTGGAGAGAGTCGGCGGCGGTTTCAGCCCCAAAAAATTGCTTCACCAGCGCTAAGATTCGCTGCGCCGCATTGCCATCGCCAAATGGGTTGATCGCTGTAGCCATTTTGGTATAAAGCGCGTCATCCTCGAGCAACAGCTGGGTTTCTTGAACAATGCGCTCCACATCAGTGCCGATAAGTTTGGCCGTCCCTGCCGTGATTGCTTCCCCCCGTTCCGTAGTCTCTCGAAGCACTAGAACGGGCTTGCCCAGGCTCGGCGCTTCCTCCTGCAGGCCGCCCGAGTCCGTGAGCAGCAAGTAGCAGCGCTGAATTGCCCCAACGAGGGCGGCATAGTTTAAGGGTTCCGTGAGAAAGATGCGGGAATGGCCCCCAAGGATATCCTGCAGTGGCTCCCGCACCGTCGGGTTTCGATGCAGCGGCAGCAGCAGCGCCACGTCGGGGTGATCCTCGACAATGCGATGCAGACCTTGCGCGATCGCCTTTAGCGGCGCACCCCAGTTCTCCCGCCGATGAACCGTTGAGAGCAAGACCCGGTAGCGAGACCAGTCTAAGCCGCCAACATCACAGGGCGGATGGCTAGCGGCAACGGTCAGCAGGGCATCGATCACCGTATTGCCGGTTTGATGCACCTGCTCTGACACGCCAGATCGGTGCAAGTTTTGGACCGCCTGTGCCGTGGGGGCAAAATGTAGTCGGGCGATTTGCGACACGAGCCGCCGATTTGCTTCCTCAGGATAGGGGTCCATCAGCTGGTCTGTTCGTAAGCCAGCCTCCACATGCCCTACCGGAATTTTCTGATACAAGGCTGCAAGAGTAGCGGCAAAGGCGGTGGTCGTATCACCTTGAACCAGAACAAGTCGGGGGCGCTGCTGTTCGAACACGCGCTCTAATCCCCTCAAGGTGCGACAGGTGATGTCGGTGAGGGTCTGCTGCTGTTGCATGATGTCAAGATCGACGTCAGCATCTAAATCAAAGAGGGTCATGACCTGCGTTACCATCTCCCGATGCTGACCCGTTAATACGACCTGAGTTTCAAAGTCAGGATCCTGTCGAAATAGCCGAATGACGGGCGCTAGCTTAATGGCTTCGGGACGGGTTCCCAAAATGATGCAGATGGGGATGGGTGAGGGTGACATGGGCGACATACGAAGCAACAGTGATATATGGGTCTCAAGCCAGACTCATTCTACGAACGTCTTGCCCCGATTGCTCACCCCTGGGGCAGATGTTCCAGTAGAGGGCTCGGTGCAAAGATCGTTATTAAGAGAAAGTTACTTGTAGATAGCGCTCTTGCAGCACGTCTTGATACGAGTAACGCAATGGCATGGTGGCATGGCAATGTTGCCTTGTGACGGTGCTCTCTCGCTATAGTATTTTTTGGTAGGAGCAAGTTATACATGGATTTACTACGTTTAGTCGTGGCCATTCTGATACCGCCGCTCGGTGTATTCCTGCAGGTCGGATTGACGACCCAGTTTTGGATCAACGTCGTGCTGACGCTGTTGGGCTATATCCCCGGCATCATCCATGCGGTGTGGATTATTCTCAAGCGCTAGCCCTGGGCTAACAACGCTGAGAACTGCCCTTATCCATCCGTTTACACAGCGCGTTTATGACATTCGACTACGACCTCTTGGTAATCGGCGGTGGATCTGGGGGGATGGCTGCCTCAAAGAAAGCCGCAGCTTACGGCAAGCGAACGGCAATTGTAGAACAGACGGCCTACGGGGGTACCTGCGTCAACCGAGGCTGTATTCCTAAAAAGCTGATGGTCTACGCCGCTGACATTGCATTGGCTCAGACGGCGGCTTCAGCCTTTGGCTGGGAAGGTTCTACGCTGACCTTGAATTGGGCTACGCTGATAGCCAAGATTCAAGGGCATGTCAAATCCCTTGAGCAAACCATTGCTTCATCGTTGAGGGAAGCTGGTGTTGTCACTATTCAGGGTCATGCCCAGTTCAAGGATCCCCATACTCTTTTGGTCAAAAGCGACTCAGGAGAGCTAAAGCACATCACAGCAGCAGCGATCGTTTTGGCTGTGGGAGGGCGTCCCAATCGCCTCGATATGCCAGGGGCAGATCATACAATCGTCTCCAGCGATATGTTCACGTTACCCGAATGTCCACGGCGCTTAGCCGTAATGGGGGGCGGGTACATTGGCGTCGAGTTTTCCAGTATATTAGCGGCCTTGGGGACTGAGGTAACGCTGCTGGACCCTAGTTCATTAATTCTCAGTGGCTTTGATCAAACCCTGAGACAGGGCCTGCAGACGGCGCTCTGCGATCGCGGCATCACTGTCCTGAGCAAAACCACGGCCAAGTCGATTGAGAAAACCGACAGCGGTCTTGTGGTCCATGTTGAGAGCGATTTGGATGGACGCCCAAGCCAAATCGAGGTCGACCAGGTGCTGATGGCGGTGGGTCGTCAGCCCAACGTGGAGTCGCTGAATTTAGGGGCAGCGGGTGTTGAACTCGAAGACGGGGCAATCGCCGTTGATGCCTACAGCCAAACCACCCAAGACCATATCTACGCCGTTGGAGACTGCACCAACCGATTACCCCTCACGCCTGTTGCGATCGCCGAGGGTAAGGCGGCTGTGGATGCCCTCTTTGGAGACAGTCCAGTCCAGGTAGAGTATCAGTGGGTGCCCTCTGCCGTGTTTGCTCGCCCTGAGTTGGCCTCCGTGGGACTGATAGAGTCTGAGGCTAAGGAAAAGTTTGGCGATGATGGCATTGACGTGGTCACGGCGCAATTCCAACCGCTGCAGCACCAGTTTACCGATGAAGGGGCTCCAGCGCTTCTGAAACTCGTCGCTGACAGGGTGACAAGGCGCGTCTTGGGCGTCCATATGATGGGCGAACATGCCGCAGATATCGTCCAGACAGCCGCGATCGCGGTTAAGAGCGGCATCACCTGCGAGGAAATCGGCAAAACCATTCCCATCCACCCCACGACGGCAGAAGAGTTACTAGACATACTCTAGCCGCTACGCTTGATATAGACGTCACAACGAGAGGAGTTATTGAACTATGGCAACGACATTCACTGTTCCATCAATCACATGCCAGGGCTGCGCGGATACCATCACTGAAGCGTTGAAGACGGCAGATCCAGCCGCAAAGATCGATGTTGATGTTGAAAACAAAGCTGTCAGTGTTGAATCAGAAATGGCAGAAGCGTCAATGCGGCAGGTCATTGTGTCTGTGGGGCATGAGGTGAAGTAGCCCTGTCCATCAGGCTATATTGCCTTTTCGCCAGTGGGTTGAGCTAGGTGGCTTGGCCCACTAGCTGTATTTAGCGTTGTTCTGCGTTGTCGGTTGGACTATCTTCTAGGGGCTGCGTCGGCTGTGTCTTTGCCAGAAGGAGCGCTGTCAGTTCGTCTCTCTGATTGATCAAGTAAATACTGACCAGCGTGATTAACACCCCAGTCCACTGAATGGAACTGAGGCGCTCCGTTAGAAACACATTGCTGAACAGCAGCGCGAAGATTGGAGTGAGAAACGTCAAGGATGTGAAGCTCGTGAGGTCGCGGCTGGAGGCGAAGTAGAAAAACAGCGCATAGGCGATCGCGCTCCCGAAGATAGAGGCATAGCTAAGGGCCAACCAGTCAGCACTCGTCAACTGGCGCCACGGCGCTGGATCTTGCCAAAGGGCGAGGCTAGCAATAACGATACCCCCCAAGACCATGTGCCAGCCCGTTGCCATGACCGGGTCACAATGGCGAGATACGTAGCGCACCATGACTGTCCCCACTGCCATTGACACTGCTGCCATCAGCATCAGCCACTCCCCACTTCCCACCAATCGCCCCAGTAGCCCTATCACGGCGTCCCCGGTGGCGTCTGGTGAGGCTATGGGTGAGGCCAGCACTGCCGGCACATCGCCAAGACCCAGGTGCCGAAGCGTCCTCCAACCATCGACCACCCACTGATCAGGCAAGCCCAGCAGGCTGATGCCTAGAACCCCAAACATTAGGCCCAGCGCTCCCAGCGGCCCGATGCGCTCCCCAAATAGGACGCGGGCCATAATCGCGACGGCAATTGGCTGTGAATCGATCATCACCGATCCCAACCCGGCTCCTGTCCTAACCAGACCCAGCGCCAAAAACCCTTGAAACAGGGCCCCATCCACTAGGGCAAACAGCAGCACCCATAGCCAGGCCCGCCAGCCCCTAACCGCTGGCCGCCCCAGCAACCAGGCAATCGCCAGCACCAGCAGTCCGGCTGGTAAAAGCCGTAGGGTTGCCACAAATAGAGGAGTGGTATGGGGCATGGCACCCTTCATGGCCACCATAGCGGTTCCCCATAGAAAGAAAGGGGCAATGAGAGTGAGAGATTGGGCAAGAGACGCTGTGCGTGGGGCCATGATGCAGTTAGGTTGCTGACTTTGAATTGATTCCAAATTTTCTGCTTTTATCGCTGGATGGGCCAGCGCTGAGGCGGTGTGACCCAGTTTGAAAAGTGTAACGAGTTATTAAGCGAATGGGAATCCGCTGCTCTAACCTAGCCTCAGTACATCGCTAAAAATCATGCGATAGGGCACACTAGAATACTAAGCTGTTATGTTATGTCCATCGGGATACCCATAGATAACTCACTATGATTTGGCCGTTTAAGCCCCGGTTTCGCAAACAGGTTGCTCGCATCGAAATCAATGGAGCGATCGCAGGATCGACGCGAAAGCGAGTTCTTGAGGCATTAGAGCAGGTCAAGGAGCGCAAATTTCCAGCCCTGCTGCTGCGGATAGACAGTCCTGGTGGCACTGTCGGTGATTCTCAAGAGATTTACGAGGCGCTAAAGCGGCTGCAGGAGAAGGTGCAGATTGTAGCCAGCTTTGGCAATATATCGGCTTCGGGTGGGGTTTACATCGGGATGGGGGCTCAGCATATTGTGTCTAACCCGGGAACGATTACCGGCAGCATTGGCGTCATCCTGCGGGGCAACAATATAGAGGAGCTGCTGAACAAAGTTGGGGTCTCCTTCAAGGTCATCAAGTCAGGCCCCTATAAAGATATTTTGGCCTTCGACCGGGAGCTGACTCCACCAGAGCAAGACATTTTGCAAGAGCTGATCGATGTCAGCTATCAGCAGTTCGTCACGACCGTCGCTGACGCGCGGGGGTTGACCGTTGATGCTGTCAAAGCCTTTGCCGACGGTCGCATCTTTACCGGTCAGCAGGCGCTGGCTTTGGGGGTTGTGGATCGCCTCGGCACGGAAGAAGACGCAAGGCGCTGGGCGGCGGAACTGGCCGACCTGGATCCGGAGAAGGCAGAAGTCTACACGTTTGAGGAGCCTAAGTCGTTGGTCAGTCGCCTCTTGTCTCAAAATCAAGCCTATTGTTCAGCCCTAGCGGGTCTCAACTGGCTCGATTTTGAAGTTCAAACCGGTGGCTTGCCGCTATGGCTCTATCGGCCATAAACCCATCACCTATGACCCTATCAAGTCTTACGGTGTTGTAAGTATTATGTAAGCTAACGTTCTTGACGTCTCGTCGAACTGGAGGATATGCGTGTGGAGTGGAAAGTTAAGGCAATTCGTGGGGCAACGACTGCACCAGAGAATACGGTCGAGGCCATCCGAGAGGCAGTAACAGAACTGCTGACGACGCTAGAGTTTTATAACCGAATTGACACAGAACAGATCGTTAGCACCACATTTTCGGTGACTCGCGATTTAGATGCGGCCTTTCCCGCTGCGATCGCCCGTGAGCGATCCCACTGGCAAGATGTCCCTATGATTGATCTACAGCAGATGCATGTTGAGGGCAGTTTGGAGCGGTGTATTCGGGTGCTGATCCATATCAATGTGCCAAAGACCGCTGATTCGATTCACCATACCTACTTGCGTCGGGCTAGCGAGCTACGCCCTGAATGGAGTTTATCGAAGCTCAAAATAGAGAGTAAATAAAAAAAGGACGGCCAGACTACTCTGACCGTCGCATAACTGAGACAATACCAATTGACCTGCAGCACTTGGATGAGTGGTTAGATCTGCAGACTTACCTTGAGACGCTGATAGCGTCATTACACCCTAAAGCGCCCTAATTCCCCGGAGCTATACCCTAAAAGACGCGATCGCTGCCGATTTGTTTCAGCTGCAGCCTCTTTTTCCCGCAGTTACACCTTCGGGTCACCAAAAGCCGGAGCCGTAAGGGCACAGCATGCTATGCCCCGACTACATGCTGTGCCCCGACCACATGCTGTAATGCCCTAAGCACGGTTAACCACCTCGCCCCGGTCAGGATCCGGTAGGGCGATCGCCTCCTCGCTCTTAGACGACCGATAGCTGCGTAGGGTCTCCATATCGATGACATGGCGGAAGCCATCATCGTCGCCGTTGGCCAGCACATCGAACACGTCGTTCACTTGCTCAATGCCAATCATCTTGATCTGAGGCGTGATGTTGTGCTCGGCCCAAAGGTCTAGAACCTCTTGGGTGTCAGTGATGCCGCCGATGAGCGAACCTGCTAGGGTAATGCGGTTAAACACCAGTGGTCCCGGCGAAAACTCGGGGAAGCTGATCATATTGCCCACCACAATTAGCGCCGAGTTGGGACGCATCAGAGCAATATAGGGCGCAATATCGTGGGCGACGGGAATGGTATTGATCAGCATATCTAGGCTTTGCGCCGCCGCTTCCATCTGGTCATCGTCGGTGGAAATCACAACGTTGTCTGCGCCCATCTTAAGGATATCCTCCCGCTTGCTCTCGCTGCGGGTGAAGGCCACCACCTCGGCCCCCAAAGCCTTACCGATTTGCACCGCCATATGACCTAGGCCACCAATACCAGCCACGCCTAGGGTTTGCCCCTTCTGTAGCTTCCAATGCTTCATGGGGGCATAGACGGTGATCCCGGCGCAGAGAATTGGCCCTGCATCCGCCAGGTCCAGGGAATCCGGAATCCGCAAAACAAACTCCTCGCGGGCAACAATATCGGTGCTGTACCCGCCGTAGGTATTTGTCCCGTCTGGCTTCATGGAACCGTTGTAGGTGAGCGTAAAGCCTTTTGGCCCTTCGCAGTAGTTCTCCTCGCCCGCTTTACAGGGGTCGCACACCTGGCAGCTGTTTACCATGCAGCCCACCCCAACGCGATCGCCTTCCTTATAGTTAGAGACGCCCTCGCCAACAGCAGACACGATGCCAATCACCTCGTGCCCTGGAACGCAGGGATAAGCGGTGTTGCCCCAATCATTGCGAACCTGATGCAGATCCGAGTGACAGACGCCGCAGTGGGTCACCTTGATGGCTACCTCACCGGGGCGGACATCCTTACGTTCAAAAACGACAGGCTCTAGCTTTTCCTCAGCGCTCTGCGTACCCCAGCCAAAAGTCTTCATATGTACTATTCTCCTAGTTAAGCGCCTGACCCACCCTGGGTAGGGGTATATAACGTCAAGCTATCACAGCTGACGGCTGTTGAGCCTCGCTCATGGGGCCTATGGAGCATCATTTAACCCATTACATTACCCAAACCGGCAGGTCACCCGCCCCAAAATGCGCTCTGGTGGCACCGTCCCGAACTGGCGGCTGTCGGTGCTCTCCCGAGGGTTGTCCCCGCTCAGCAGACAAGAGCCATCCTCCCCTACAGTTGTCACGCGCTTCACCAGCTTCAAGTTTTTGTGGGGGTGACGCGCCACCACAATGTCTCCCAGCTCCGGCGGCTGTGTCCGATACGCGCGTGAATTAACCAGCACCTCTTCTCCCGGCTGCAGTAACGGCACCATGGATCGCCCCGTCACCCGCAGGCGATCGCGACGGCGCAGCAGCCACAGCAAGAATTCCTTGGCGTCAATATCTGGGAGGGCATCAGCCATAGTGGCCCTAGCGAGGGAGGGAATACCCCATCGCCGTTTTCACCTTGGTCAGGGTCTGCTGGGCTATAGCCTCTGCTTTTTCCTTGCCCTGACGCAGCACCGAGTCCAGGTAGCCATCCTCCGCGCGAATAGCGTGATAGCGCTGCTGGATCGGCTCTAAAGCGGCGATCGCCGTCTCCGCCAGCAGAGGCTTAAACTGACCCCAGCCCATCTCGCTACATTCCTCGGCCACCTCGGCTTTGGGCTTGTCCGCCAGCAGCATATACAGCGTCAACAGATTGCTGCATTCGGGCCGCTCTGGGTTGTCGAATTCTAAGCCGCGCACTGGGTCAGTTTTGCACTTTTTAATTTTCTTGAGAATCAGGGCAGGGGGGTCGAGGAGATTGATGCGGCTGAGGTCTGATGGGTCAGACTTCGACATTTTGTTGGTGCCATCGGCAAGGCTCATGACGCGGGCACCCTCAGCGCGAATCATGGGGTCTGGCATCTTGAGTACCGGAGCTTTTGGGGTGCCAAACTGATGGTTGACTCTTACAGTGATATCTCGGGTCAACTCAATATGCTGCTTTTGGTCTTCCCCTACGGGCACCTTGTCCGGCTCGTAGAGCAAGATATCTGCCGCCTGCAATGCGGGGTAGCACAGCAGCCCTGCGCCCACATTTTCACCCTGGCGGACGGATTTCTCCTTAAACTGCACCATGTCTTCTAGCCAGTTGAGGGGCGTAATGCAGGTGAGCAGCCACCCCAGCTCGGCATGGGCGGGCACGTGAGATTGGACGAACACCGTCGATTTCTCTGTATCGATACCGCAGGCTAGGTAGAGGGCAGCGGTTTTGTAGGTGGTTTCGGCTAAGGTTGCCGCATCATGCGGTACGGTGATGGCGTGCAAGTCAGCCATAAACAGGAAGCTGTCGTAGGTATCCTGTAGCTCCACCCAGTTCTTAATCGCGCCGAGGTAGTTGCCCAAGTGGAGATCACCAGTGGTTTGAATTCCAGAGAGAATGCGTTGTCTCATGGTTCAGAAGAAGCGGTTGTAAAAAGGGTTGAGTGAAGCGCTGATTAGGCAGAGGGGTCTCCGCCATTGGCAATTATTCGTCTAGACAACGAAATTGTAAAGAACTGTAAAAATAGTAGCAGGCTTTGCCAAACAGCCCGACGCGATCGCCCCTGGTTTGTCGCGTTTTTCCAGACTTCGTTGCGCAGTCACCGGAGGATCAAGACTGGCGATCGCGGCTGCACCATTTGCGGTTGTGGACATCTCAATCTAATCTATGACAGATTTGAGCAGAGCGAGAGAAATATGGAGTCTGCGGCCCTATCGCCTTTTTCCGTTCGCTCGCCATATTCCAGGCTAGCTGGCGAAAGGAGCACGACGTATGAGCCAAAGTACAGCACCCAACTGGGTGGTTTTTATACATCTTTCTCTGCTGTCGAGCTGGTTTGTCCCGATTCCCTTCCTCGGGATTATTGCGCCTCTCCTCATTTGGCAACTGGGTAAAGCCCGCTACCCTCACTTCGAGCAGCATGGCCGCAACGCCATGAACTGGGCGATTTCAGTAACGATCTACAGCGTCCTTCTCCCGCTAACGGTGGTTGGACTAGTGCTGCTGCCAGTTCTAGTCGGTCTGGGTCTTGTTTTCCCGGTTGTTGCTGCCGTTCAAGCGAGCAAAGGGCGAGTGTGGCAGTACCCGCTTGCCCTAAATATTTTGGGGACTGAAGCTGAGAATCTGTTGCGCAGAGCGGCGATCGCCCTGCTGTCGCTTGCTGTTCTTCCCTTCGTCATGCTGGCAGGGTCTGCTTATTGGCTCAACAGTCGCAGCAGCTGGCTTACAACGCTGTCTCCAAGCCAGGGAATGGTGACTCGGGTTCTAGAGCAACCTAGTGAAGATGGAGACGCTTTGTATCAGCCTGTGATTGAGTTTCAGGATGATTCAGGAGAAACGTATCGGCTCTCATCGCTGTGGTGGTCGAGCCGACCGACCCATGAAAAAGGTGAGTCGGTCGCCGTTCTCTACTCACCCACAGACCCCAATCGCGCACTCGTGAACAGATGGATTGAGAAATGGCTACCGATGACCCTAGCTATAGCTATCAGCGCGATCTTTTTGCTGTTCTCTCTCATACCTAGCCTGGTTTGCATCCTCCTCTCCCGGACCTAGCCCTTTTCAGACCTGCTGCGCGGGTCCCTTGGGTTGGGGATGGGTTCTAGAAAGCTTGCTTCGATTGACTGCGGCGGTATGCGGGTCTGAGTCGCAATCAGCTCTTCCATATTCTGGACAATCGTTTGGCAGATGGCATTCAGCGGCAAATCGTTCGGATCATGACCAAAAGGATTCTCAATTTCCACGCCAATCTCCTCAATACCAAAGACCGTAAAGCTGACGATTCCCGTCACAAGGCCGGTCCATACCCCCCAAGTGTCCACCACCAAAAACGGTAGGACAGAGCAGTAGATTAACAGCAGCTGCTTGAGGTGAATCGCATAGGCTGAGGGAATGGGCGTTTTCAAAATCCGTTCGCTACCGCCCAAAACATCCACCAGCTTGTTCAAAAGCTCCTGCATCCCGTGAAGCTGATATAGCGGTAGGCGATCGCGCTGATACTGTACCTGCAGGTAATCACCAATCCAAAAGGCAATCTGCAGCGGCACGTGGGCGGTGTGGTTC
>JBARYO010000160.1:0-8374 GCA_049647905.1 Elainellaceae cyanobacterium
GCCCCGCCCCCGTACGGGCATAGCATGCCATGCCCCAACCAACCCCAAAGCACATCCAGCACGCCATATCCCAAATCAATCCCGTACGGGCATAGCATGCTATGCCCCAACCGAATTAAAATTATTCCTTTATTTCAACGCAAGCCATGCCCGATATCGTCGATATTGCAGTCACCACAGACGGCTTCTCCACCCTCGTCGCAGCAGTCCAAGCAGCCGACCTAGTTGACGTCTTAAAGAGCGCAGGTCCCTTCACAGTATTCGCGCCCACCGACGACGCCTTCGCCAAACTCCCCCCCGGCACGGTGCAAACCTTAGTGCAAAACCCACCCCAGCTCGCCCGCATCCTCAAATATCACGTGGTCTCTGGGAAATATGCCAAAGCTGACTTGGTTGATAGGGCTGAGCTGACATCGGTGGAAGGATCCCCCATTGCCCTAGACCTGTCGGATGGCTTTGAGGTAAAAAACGCAACGGTCGTTTTACCTGACGTCGAGGCCGACAACGGCATGATCCATGTGATCGATACGGTCATTCTGATGGGTTGATCGAGCTTACTGCAATATCCCAGTTCGCAGCGCAGTAACAGCAGCCTGAACGCGATCATCCACAGCAAGCTTATTCATAATCCCCCGAACGTGGGTCTTGATGGTGTTGGGGCTGAGATAAAGCTCAGTGGCAATTTCTGGATTGCTCAAACCCTCTACCATCAGTTTCAGCACATCCATCTCCCGCTCAGAGAGCTGTCCCATCGCCGCCACTTTCTCATCGGTAACCGGAGATCTAAGGTGAGCCATGACGGTTTGGGCCACCTGTTGATCAAGATAGCTCGCACCTTCCCGAACCGCCGCGATCGCCGTCAACAGCCCTGTCACCGAAGTTCCCTTGACACAGTAGGCATCAGCTCCGCTAGATAGGGCACTGATGATCTCTGTTTTGGAGGTATGAGAGGTCAGCATGACCACGCGAACGTCAGGCAGCGCCGCTTTAATCTGCTGCGTTGCCTCGATGCCGTCCAGCCGAGGAAGACCGATGTCCATAACCACAATGTCTGGTTTGAGGCGCTGGGCATCCTGCACAGCAGAGTAGCCATCTCGGGCCTGCCCGACCACTGAAAGATCGGCCCGAGCGGCAAGAGACTGCTCAAGACCCAAACGCATCATCGGATCATCTTCGACAATCAGAACCCTTGTCGGAGAGGTGTCCTTATCCATAGCAGCGCATTACGTAGAGGAATTGTGAATTGTGTAAGAGGTTGAGAATTGATCTCAATAGTAAACCTACACAATAACGGAAACAGTCCCCATAGGAAGATTACAGTGGACAGTTTGCTTATTGGGTATTGCGTCGTCATACGGGTAGTCCACAGGATAAACAGAGGTCACCATGTGCAGTACATTGGTATTGTCAATCGCTTGCCGATATTAAAAGGGTAGTGACCAGCTATGACGCTAGATCATCCCCTGGGCGCTGTTGTCCAAGGATCGCTCAGTCAAGGGTTAGAAGTCCGACTACATGCCACCGTCTCTATCGAAGATATGCGCGTGGGAAAGTTTCTCGTGGTGCAGGGAAAGCGATCGCAGTTTTTTTGCCTCCTGACAGATGTCGCCCTAGGTACCACAAGTGCCCGCATCGCAGCAAGCCCTCCAGATCCCAATGATGGCTTTATGCAGGAGGTGCTAGCAGGCAGCAGCACCTATGGGACGATTGAGCTAGCACCAATGCTGATGCTGACTCCAGACTCTGGCACCTCTTCTGGAGAAAATTCAGGTCAGCAGGACAACGCGGCACCGTCTTCTAAAGGAGTAGCCTCGTACCAGGCGCAGACGAGTGCGGGAATAGAGCTGCTTCCTGTCAAGACGGTGCCCAGCCACTTTAGTCAGGTCTTTGACGCCACAGAGCGGGATTTTCGCGCGGTTTTCGGTTGGGAAGATGACCCGACAAGGCGCAATTTTGCCATTGGCCAGCCAATCGACATGGATGTGCCGGTTTGCCTAGATTTAGACCGCCTCGTTGAGCGCAGCAACGGCATTTTTGGTAAGTCTGGCACCGGAAAATCGTTTCTCACCCGACTCTTGCTATCCGGCATTATTCGCAAGCAGGCTGCCGTCAATCTTATTTTTGACATGCACTCTGAATACGGCTGGGAAGCAGTGCAAGAGGGGCGGCAGTTTAGCACGGTGAAGGGTTTACGGCAGCTCTTCCCAGCCGAGGTGCAGATCTACACCCTTGATGCCGAGTCGACAAAGCGTCGTGGGGTTCGGGACGCGCAAGAGCTATACATCAGCTATAGCCAGATTGAAGTAGAGGATTTGATGCTGGTGAGAGGCGAGCTAAATTTGTCTGAAGCCAGTTTGGAGAACGCAATTATCCTCCGTAATGAATTTGGGAAGTCCTGGATTACACGATTGTTGTCCATGGGAAATGAAGAAATTCAGGAATTTTGCGAAACAAAAATGGGGAACAAATCGTCAATTATGGCACTCCAGCGTAAGCTAACGCGCCTTGACGATCTGAAATATATTCGCAATAGCTGTCCTAAAGACGGCGTGGGGCAAATTCTAGCGTCACTAGAAGCGGGCAAGCATGTGGTAATTGAGTTCGGCTCTCAGTCCAATCTTTTGTCCTATATGCTGGCAACTAATCTCATCTCCCGCCGAATTCATGGCAGCTATGTCCGCAAAGCAGAACAATTTCTTCAAACCAAAAACCCCTGCGATCGCCCCCACCCACTGGTTATCACCATAGAAGAAGCCCATAGGTTTTTAGACTCTAGTATGGTCAGTCAGACCATTTTTGGCACCATCGCTCGAGAAATGCGTAAGTATTTCGTGACGCTGCTGGTTGTCGATCAGCGCCCCTCTGGCATCGACAACGAGGTGATGTCCCAAGTCGGTACTCGCATTACGGCGTTACTCAATGACGACAAAGATATCGACGCTATCTTCACCGGAGTCTCAGGGAGCCAAAGCCTTCGCTCCGTGCTGGCCAAGCTCGACTCAAAACAGCAAGCTCTCATCCTAGGTCATGCCGTTCCCATGCCTGTTGTGGTCCGCACCCGACCATACGACCAATCATTTTACGATGAGATTGCCGGTCCGAACTGGGAAGAACGCCCGACGTCGGACGTTTTGATAGCGGCGGAGACGGCACGGGCCGATCTGGGGTTTTGACCCCCGACTGCGCGCTATCTTCTTTGAAGATAGTCACCTGAGAGCCACAATGGCCCCGCTACGATCTCAATGTTGTTCGGTTATCTCCTCACTAGTGGGCATTTCATTCGCAGGGCTATTCGTTCACTATTGTGAGTAGACCAACGAAGACACACACAGGGCTAGTAAATGTACTACAGCACGTCACTGCAGTTGCTTGGAGAATTGTCCAAGATGAATTCATCCAAATGGATGAATTCGTTTACGTCCCATAGCCCTTACAATCGTAATGATTTGTAAATTAGACCGAACTCATAATGACTCCGACATCGGCTATACTGAAGGGTGAGACTACGGTGCCGAAATAGTGCAACAGAGCTGCAGGGCTCACAATTTTATGGGGAGCCGAGTTGCTTACGGGGCTGACTTTTGAGGTTTCTCCCTTAGGGTTTCTCAATATCTGACAGCCTTTTGTCCCTAGTGGATTGTTGTGGGCATACCCATGCTCGCTCAAGCCTGTTTTAACGCACGGCTGATACGGGCGCTGCGGCATCAATACTCTGTTTAGGCGCATGTTGCATCTACGAAGCGTTGATATAGGCCACCCTCAACGTCAGCCATTGGAACCGATCGTTCGCATAATTCTCCACACCTGTTAGCTATTCAGTGCTAGTTCCACACTGCTGTAAAAGTAGAGCGCGATCGAATAAATGTGCCTTCAGCCCATACTGAGAATCTAATTTTTTTTTAATGTCGTCTTCAGTCAAAAGCAGTTTCAGCCTGGTTTAATTTTCTAAACTGCTCTAAATCTGCGCTCGGTTCGGACCAGCCAAACTCCGATGAGGCTTTCTACAGCTCAAATTCACTGCTCGATGAGGTAGTTCCCTACATGCCAACTAAGACTTCCGCCCGCTCCAGCAAACGTAAAGAAACGCCAATGTTTACGGCGGATATGGTGAGAACCTATCTGCACGAAATTGGCCGGGTTCCTCTGCTGACCCATGAGCAAGAAATTATTTATGGAAAGCGCGTTCAAGCGTTGATGAAGCTGCTTGAACTCAAGAGTGAGCTGATGGAAAAGCTCGACCGCGAACCGACACCAGAAGAATGGCAAGCTGCGTCCGATCTGGCACCAGAGGTGTTTCAAGCTACCCTGCGCGAAGGACAACATGCAAAAAAGCAAATGATCGAAGCCAATCTGCGGCTTGTCGTTGCTATTGCTAAGAAGTACCAGAAGCGGAACCTAGAGTTTCTTGACTTGATTCAAGAAGGAACATTAGGTCTTGAGCGAGGCGTCGAGAAATTCGACCCCACCAGAGGGTACAAATTTTCGACCTACGCATACTGGTGGATTCGCCAAGCCATCACTCGGGCGATCGCGCAGCAAGCTCGAACCATCCGTCTACCGATTCATATCACCGAGAAGCTCAACAAAATCAAAAAGGTGCAGCGTGAACTCACCCAGAAGTTTGGCCGGGTTCCGACGCCAGCTGAAATTGCAGAAGCTCTCGATCTAGAGCCGGCGCAGATTCGCGAATACTTGCTGATGTCCCGTCAGCCCGTCTCCCTAGATATGCGTGTCGGGGACAACCAAGATACCGAGCTGCAAGACTTGCTCGAAGATGAAGATGCCTCACCCGAAGACTATGCGACTCAGCAACTCTTGCGGCAGGATCTCAACAACCTGATGGCTGAGCTAACGCCGCAGCAGCGTGAGGTGCTCTCACTACGCTTCGGCCTCAGCGATGGTTGTGAGCTTTCCCTGGCCAAGGTGGGGCAGCGGATGAGTATCAGCCGTGAGCGCGTCCGACAGCTGGAGCGTCAGGCTCTTGAACATCTACGCCGCCGAAAGGCCACCGTCAAGGGTTATCTGGCTAGCTGATCATCTCTGATCACAGTCGCTCGCCAACATCGTGATCCCCATCCTATGGTTTACCTGTGGGGATTATGATGCGGGCGACACAATAAAGCAAAGCAAACCGAGGAAAGCAACAAAGAATATAAAGTCTTGTAGGTAAAAGGCTAGGCAACCCTCGTTTTTGGCTAGGGTAGAACTAGGCCACCAGAGGCAAGGGTTTTGATAGGCATTGGGAGGATCGAGTGACGTATCTTGGACAACAACGCTACTGTTTCTCCCGGCCTGTTGTGAGATATCTGCAGCGCGGCATCTGTTTGGCGGCGTTGCTTTTGGGTGCCGCAATGGGCGACGTGGCTTTGGGTACAGCTGCTGTGGGCGATTCTGACGTGAGCCGCCTCATGGTAGAGCGCTCAAACCCTGTTCAGGTCAATTCCGCAACTAATGTGCCGCCCTCTCTTCAGGCTAATGCAACCCCACAGCAACCTGGCACGGCCATCTCTGCCGAGGGCTATCGGTTTTCTGAAGGGCGCTACTTGTTTGGCCAAGCTCTAGAACCCGACGAAATCGGTGCAGTTTACACGGTTTTTGCGGTTGAGGGCGATCGCATCACAGGGGCGTTTTACATGCCTCACTCCTCGTTTGATTGTTTCTACGGTAACGTCCAAGGCGATCGCTTGTCGGTGACGGTCCGCGATAGCTATGGGCAGACGACATTTCCCTATGCCATTGCGCTCGTCCAAGGGCAAGAAACCATTGCCTCTAGTGACACAACGGCGTTACAGACCGGTTTAGATGGATTTCACAGAATCGCAGCCTTGAGCGAAAACGATCAGCGGATTCTCGACGTCTGCCGCAGTGAAACCTGGTAGCCTTTCGGCACAGCACAGCCGCAGTTCAAGACAAGCAGCAGTCGCTGAACAACAGAGCTGAGGCAATATGTTGCGTATTACGATAGAATTGTTAAGACTTCTTCATAAGGAGCCATATTTTGCTGCGGCATGGGGCGCACAATCGTATGTGTTGTAGTGCGATTTCAGCGCTTCGTACTTTGTTCCGCGTATTCGCCCACTCTTAAATCCTCCACCCGAGACTCCGCTATGACTTCCTCGATCCGCAACGTTGCCATTATTGCTCACGTTGACCACGGTAAGACGACGCTGGTAGATGCCATGCTTAAGCAATCTGGCATTTTTCGCGAGGGCGAAGAGGTGCCGGATTGTGTGATGGATTCAAACACCCTGGAGCGGGAGCGCGGCATTACTATCCTCTCCAAAAATACAGCCGTTCGCTATCAAGACAAGCTCATCAACATTGTTGATACGCCAGGGCACGCCGATTTTGGCGGTGAGGTAGAGCGCGTGCTCGGCATGGTGGATGGCTGCGTCCTGATTGTTGACGCCAACGAAGGGCCAATGCCCCAGACCCGCTTCGTACTCAAGAAAGCCCTAGAAAAGGGTCTGCGTCCTATCGTTGTCGTCAACAAAATTGACCGCCCTCAAGCAGATCCCTATGGCGCAGTTGACAAGGTGCTCGACCTCTTTTTAGAGCTGGGCGCGGATGATGACCAGTGCGAGTTCCCTTATTTGTTTGCGTCAGGTCTAAGTGGGTATGCCAAAGCAGACATGGAGGGCGAGGATAAAGACATGGGGCCGCTCTTCGAATCCATCGTCAGCCACGTTCCACCACCAGTCGGCGATCCCGAGAAGCCTTTGCAGCTACAGGTGACGACCCTGGACTATTCTGACTATCTCGGACGGATCATCATTGGCCGTATACACAATGGGCGCATTAATTCCGGTCAGCAAGCAACGCTGATCAAAGCCGATGGCTCCGCTGTCAAAGCAAAGGTTACTAAGCTGCTGGGATTTGAGGGTTTGCAGCGGGTTGAAATCAAGACTTCAGAGGCCGGAAATCTGGTCGCCGTGTCGGGATTTGCCGACGCGAATATTGGGGAAACCATTACCTGCCCCGACAATCCCCAAGCGCTGCCACTAATCGATGTCGATGAGCCGACGCTGCAAATGACCTTCTGCGTCAACGACTCTCCCTTTGCGGGGCAAGAGGGGGATTTTGTCACCTCTCGTCAGCTTCGCGATCGCCTAGAGCGAGAGCTGGAAACAAACGTCGCGCTGCGGGTCGAACCCACTGACACACCAGATAAATTTTCGGTTTCCGGGCGGGGTGAACTACACTTGGGCATTTTGATTGAAACGATGCGGCGCGAAGGCTACGAGTTTCAGGTATCACAGCCCCAGGTTATCTTCCGTGAAATCAATGGTCAACCTTGTGAGCCCTACGAGCTGTTGGTGCTTGATGTCCCCGATGAGTCAGTCGGCAGCTGTATTGAGCGCCTAGGCCAGCGTAAAGGCGAGATGCAAAATATGATGGCTGGCGGCAATGGCCGTACCCAGCTGGAGTTCGTAATTCCAGCTCGGGGCCTGATTGGCTTTCGAGGCGATTTTATGCGCCTGACCCGGGGCGACGGCATCATGAACCATAGCTTCCAAGACTACCGGGCCATGCTGGGCGACTTGGATACGCGCCGCAACGGTGTTTTGGTTTCCTTTGAAGAAGGTGTAGCAACCTTCTATGCCCTGAAGAATGCTGAGGACCGAGGTTCGTTCTTTATTGAGCCGGGCACGAAGGTGTACAAGGGAATGATTATCGGTGAGAACACCCGTCCACAGGATCTTGAGCTGAATGTCTGCAAGACAAAGCAGTTGACCAACCACCGAGCAGCGAGTGGCGATGAGCTGGTGCAGCTTCAGACGCCCGTAGACATGAGTCTAGAGCGGGCGCTGGAGTACATTGGCTCCGATGAGCTAGTTGAGGTGACTCCAGAGTCAATTCGTCTCAGAAAGCTGTCGAAGAAGCTAGCAAAGAAGCGGTAGGAGTCCCAGACGCAAAAGCCAGCTGTCTAAGACAATTGGCTTTGCCCCGCTATCGGTAAACCAGACGCCCCTTTCGCCTCTTTACAGGTGCGGAAGGAGCGTCTGTGGTAGCGGGTTAGACCAACAGCATTGAGGCCTGCACGATGCTTCGGCGTTCCGTAGCCTTTATTAGAGGCTAGATCATACTGTGGATAGGTTTTTGCTAACCGCACAATGAGGCGATCGCGCCAGACTTTGGCCACAATGCTAGCGGCTGCAATGATGAGCGATCGCTGATCGCCTTTGACCAGCGTTTTCTGGGCAATGCCCAACTCTGGAATGCGCTGATTGCCATCCACAAGGCAGTAGGTCGGCGGCATGGCGAGCCGATGGACAGCTCGCCGCATTGCCAGCAGAGAAGCCTGCAGGATATTAATCCGATCAATTTCCCGCACCGAGGCCACGCCGATGGCGCAAACTGAGAGTGCGCAAAT
>JBARYO010000161.1:0-3334 GCA_049647905.1 Elainellaceae cyanobacterium
ACTCTAGAATCCTAGCTAGAACCTGAATGTTGTCGGGAACATCATCGACGATTAAGATCGTTCCGAATGAATAAGTGGGGACAACAGATGATTCGCCAAAAGCATTCATGAAAGACATTGCGACCAAGGTCAGTATCGGGCTGGACAAATAGGCTCTCGAACTAGACATGGTTTCCATCAATCGATGTTGATGGATGCAGCTCCCCTCAGCATAGCTCTTTCTATCTAGAGGTTTTGTGAGACCTGTCAGGTTTGCTAGGAGCGGGAGATATGATTGTCGTCGCTTCCAAGATTGTCAGAACGCCACTCTCCCAATAGCTGGTTACACCGGTTTACTGTCTTGTTCCGGTCGATGCTGCTAAGTTTTTCACTGTTTTCTCACTTGCGTTAGCGCGAAACTGAAGAGCCCTGAGGTGAAACCTCCAAAATATTGCCTGCGATCGCGATGATCGGCTCAAAGTTGAAGCAGGACACATACAGCTGCAGGGCGGTACGCAGATCGGCCTGGTCGGGCGGGATCTGGTTGAGAAGCTCGCTAATGCGGTGGTCGTCGCAGTGGCAAGCGGCTTGATAGAGGGTGGTTATCCATCCCAGGGGCATCGCCCCCAAGCTGGACCGCTGCAGTGATGGTTGCTGATCGCCCCCGGACAACGCGGCAGGACTGCCGCTAGACGAAACATAGACGTAGCTCACCCCAAGCCAAGTTGACAGCTCGTCTAGCAGGATGGACTCTCGCACCGGTTTGCACAAAAATTCATCGCACCCTGCATCAGCCGCAGCGTTACGAACGCTGGTCATGGTATTGGCGGTGAGTGCTAAAACAACGGGTGGGGGTGCGTCATGCTCGGTCTGGGATGGATTTCTTTGCTTAATCAGACGGGTAGCTTCGTAACCATCCATCACAGGCATTAGAAGATCCATCAAGATCAGGTGGGGGTGCCATTGCTGAGATACCGCGATCGCCACCTGGCCGTTGTCTGCCGATTGAACCTCGAATCCGACATTTTCAAGGAGCTGCACCAGCAGGTTGCGACTTTCGGGCAGGTCATCCACAACCAAAATACGTGGCGGTACGCGCCCTGGGGCCAGGTGAGCAATGGTCTGCCGGTCAACAGCCTCAGAAATATAAACCGGCTCTGCTGTTCCAATGGGCAAGTCGACGGTAAAGGTAGAGCCTTCGCCAGGGGTACTTTGTACCGTAATGTGGCCTGCCATCAGCTCAACAAACTGACGGCTGATGGTCAGTCCCAACCCCGTCCCGTTCGCGGTGCTTCGACTACCTTGAACCTGCTCAAACGCATCGAAAATGGACCGCTGGTTGCTTTTGGGAATGCCGCTTCCGGTATCTGTGACTGAGAAGGAGATCCACAGCCGTCCCGATAATTCCTGTTTGGTCAGTGCCGGTGCTGCTTTTCGGCTGGGGTACAGCGATGGCAATCCAGTTGGATTGTAGCCGACAACGGATACGGCCAGCCGTATAGAGCCGCTGTCGGTAAACTTAATCGCATTGCCCAATAAATTGATTAGAATTTGGCGCAGCTTGTTCTGGTCGGCGGTCACGAACGAGGGTACGTTCGCACCAATATCAAGCCCAAGGGTCAGTCCTTTTACCCGAGCGCGCTGAACCAACATGGAGCGAACCGTATCCAGCATCTCAATGATGTTGAAGCTATCTTCGCTGAGCGACATGCGGTTTGCTTCAATTTTGGACAGGTCCAGCACATTATTGATCAACGATAGGAGGTGCTCACTACTGCGCAGAATAGTGTCCAGCGTGTCCTGTTGCTGAAGCGGCATCACCGGATCGCGCCGCATCACTTGTGCCAATCCTACGATGATGTTGAGCGGCGTCCGCAGCTCGTGATTCATGTTGGCTAGAAACTCGCTCTTGGCTCGATTGGCCGCATCGGCAACCTCTTTTGCCCGCTGCAGCTCCAGAGACTTGACTTGAATTTGAGAATAGAGTTCAGCTTGTTTGACTGCAACCCCTAGCTGGGACGCAATCTGCACTAAGGTGTTGGCTTCGATGTCTTGCCATTGCCGCGCTTCGGCATTGTGGTAAGCCGACAACAAGCCCCAGAGGCGATCGCCTCGGAAAATAGGCACCACCATATAAGCGCGTGCCTTGATCTGGTCCAAAAATTGACAATGCTCCGGAGCGAGACTGGCGGTGTCGATGTTGCTGACGCAGGAGAAGCGGATCTCACCCTGGGGCTGGCTCGAGCCATCGTCAAACAGCGTTCCCAGTTGCTCAAACACCGATCTGAAATGCCTATCTTCAGCGGCACATTGGCTAGGGGAAATTTGAGCAATGGGGCAGTGGCCGTCCGCCTGGGTTTGGGGGCGATCGCCGCTACCCTGTTGACAGCGCCTAGACTGTTCTGATGCGAGTAGTGTGGGCCAAGCTGGGTCGACCGACTCTGCTACAAACTTACACTGCTGCGGATCGCTGAATCGATAAATCAGAACCCGATCGCAGGCCAGCACCTGCCGAACTTCCTCTACCGTCGTACTGAAGATCTGGTCAATCTTGAGAGTGCGGCGAATGTGCTCAATAATGCGGGCGATCGCCTTTTCTCGTTCTAGACCCTGGCGCAGTCGGATCTCACTTTGTTTACGCTCGCGAATATTGCGCACCATAACCAAGACTTCATCCTCGGCGTAGGGCGTGATGCGAGCTTCTTCGTAGTGAATCTCACCATCAACCTGTAGGGCATACTCATAGCTGTAGGTCTGCTGCGTCGACAACGCGGTCTGAATATAGGACATGCGGTCATCGGCATGGGCTTTGGGCAAGACATCGTAGATATTTGCCCCTTCTTTCAATCCCTGGAGCCTGGACAGCGCTACGCTACCGCTGTGCTGGATATAAAGGTAGGTTCCATTCCGATGCATCCGCAGCAATAGATCCGGAATCGACCGCAGCAGAATCTGGTTGATCCCCTCACTGCGCTGCAGCGCCAGCGTTCGCTCGGTCACTTTGACCTCCAGCTCGCGACTGTAACTGGCAACAATCTGCTCTGCTTTCCGCCGCTCTGTAATATCCTGAAAGACGCTGATGGCACTTGTCACCGCCCCTTGATCGTTACAGACCGGGGTAGCCTGGAATTCAAGCGTTGCTGTTTTGTGGGGTAGCCGCTGCTCTACATCGGTCACGATACAGGGATTGCCCTCAATCGCCTGCTGTGCTGGGAGATCTTCCGCCGGATACAAACTGCCGTCAGGCCGATAAAGCTGACAAACTTCTGGTATGGCATCTAGAGACACATCGGAAACAGTTTGAACCGAAAGTAGCTCTTTCCCTTTCTGGTTGATATAGGCAATACGCTTATTG
>JBARYO010000162.1:0-1854 GCA_049647905.1 Elainellaceae cyanobacterium
ACATTGAGCTGATTAGCGCCGAGCTGGGGGCGGAGGTCCCGGGGCTAAAAGAGCTGGGGGTCACCTGGGACAGCAGCGGGGAATTCTCCCTCTCCGCAGGTATTGCTAAAATCACCGCCCGCGCCAAAAACGACGCCAAACTGCGCGATCGCCTCAACAACTACCTGGGTCCTCAGAAAAACCAGCTGCTAGAAACCATCAACCAAGAGCTAATCGAACCGGCGATCGCCCAGCTCAAATCCCAGGGCCAAAATGGCCTGGTGGTGATTGTAGACAACCTCGACCGCATCGATAACCGCCCCAAAGCCCACGGACGCCCCCAGCAGGAATATCTCTTTATCGACCAGAGCGATTGCCTCAAAGGGCTGCGCTGCCACACCGTCTACACCCTGCCCCTAGCGCTCAAATTCTCCAACGAATACGGCCTGCTTACCCAGCGCTTCCCCGAAGACCCCAAAGTGCTGCCCATGGTGCCCATCCAGTTTCAGGATGGCACCCCCTGCGACGAGGGCATGGCCCTGCTGCGGCAAATGGTGCTCACCCGCGCCTTCCCCAGCTTAGATTCCAGCCAGCACCCTGCTGTTCTCCTAAAAATCTTTGACCATAGCGAAACCCTAGATCACCTCTGCCACATGAGTGGCGGCCATGTGCGCGACCTGCTGCGCATCCTCAACGCCTGGATTAAAAAAGGGCGAGCCTTCCCCCTCACTCGCGATCGCCTAGATGAGGTGGTGCGCGCCTACCGCAACGAAATCGCCATGTACGTCTCTGACGACGAGTGGATGCTGCTGCGTCAGGTACGCCAGCGAAAAAAGGTGAGCGGCGATGACGATTACCAAAAGCTGATCCGCAGCCGCCTTGTGTTTGAATACCGCGATCGCGGCCAGTCGTGGTTTGACGTGAATCCAATTTTGCTAGATGCCCCCGAATTGCAGGAGTGACCCATGGTCCAAACTAAGCCTAGATTTTTGAGCTTTGACGACTATCTGTCCTACGACGATGGGACGGATAATCTGTACGAATTATTTAACGGAGAACTGATCGAGGTGCCCCCAGAGTCCGGTGCGAATGTACAAATTGCTAATCGCCTATTTCTTCAGTTTGCCCTTATCTTCGGGACCGACCAAGTTCGAGGACATGGCCTGGAGCTGGAAGTGCAGGGAGAGCCCAGAAATCGCTATCCCGACCTAACCATCATTCGCCCTGAGCACATCCCGCAGCTCAAATCCCGCAACACCATCCGTCTCTCCATGGCCCCCCCGCTTTTGGTAGTCGAAGTGGTCAGCCCTGGAGAGCTGCAGCGCGAGCGTGACTATCGGGCCAAGCGGCAGCAGTACGAGGACATTGGCGTGCCGGAATACTGGATTGTCGACCCACAGGAACGGCGGGTGACGGTGCTGTGTTTGCAGGGTGAGGCGTACGGTGAAGCGGGTGTCTTTGAGGGCGAGGACGCGATCGCTTCTGTGCAGGTCCCACAGGTATCGGTCACGGCGGCGCAGATTTTTGAGGCAATTGGATAGCGGGTCAAGCCTCAACCGAATTGAATCGGTGGGTTACGCTGCGCTAACCGCACCCTACGGTAGGGTCTGCAGTCGGTTCAACCGAAGACCAACAGTTTGACCGCACCTACAGCCAAAAGCCCCCATGGCGATCGCCTCAATGCTAAAGGAAGAATGCCATTCGCCCCAACAAGCTAACTCTCAAGGAATAGCCCCATGCCCCTAACCCTAAACCTCCACCCCATCCTCGACCTCACCCAAGCCCAATTCGCCCAACTCTGCCACCACAACCGCGACCTCCGCCTCGAACGCACCGCCCAAGGAGCCCTAATCGTCATGCCACCCACCGGAGGCG
>JBARYO010000163.1:0-2780 GCA_049647905.1 Elainellaceae cyanobacterium
AAGGAACACTGCTTGAGCAAAATGCCGAACTCATCGCCCCCTAGGCGAGCGACAATATCGGCTGAGCGTGTATTTTGAGCCAAAATAGCACCAACCTGCCGCAGTAGTTCATCGCCTGCCGCATGTCCGCCTGTATCATTAACGACCTTGAATTGATCTAGATCTAAATAGCAAAGCACGTGCTGACGCTGGATCTGCTCCAATACGGAGGTTAGCTCCAGCTCAAAGTAGCGTCGGTTGTTCAGGTTGGTTAGGGTATCGTGAGAGGCTTGCCACACCAGCTGCTGCGACAGCGCCCGCGATTCAGTAACATCATGAAATACTAGAACAACGCCAACGATGTCACCATTCCGGTTTTTAATCGGTGCCGCAGAATCCACGATGCTATACTCCCGTCCATTCCGAGCAATGAGGGTCATGTGCGTGGAGTCAGCGGTCCTTCCAGTCTGTAGCACGTGGCTGGCCGGGTTTGGCACCCGCTGTCGCGTGACCTCATCCACAGCATGAAAAACTTGGAGCAGCGGCTGCAGCATCGCTGCGGCCAAAGGCCATGCTGTGAGACGCTCGGCAGCGGAATTTAGGTAAGTGATATTGCCTTGTGCATCTGTGGTGATTACGGCATCGCCGATAGACTGAAGCGTCACCTGGGCTAGCTCTTTTTCTCGAAACAGCTCTTGCTCGATGCGCTTTTGCTCAGTGATGTTGAAAGCGACCCCCCCTAGCGCGTTGCCGGTTGCTGTAGAGCAGGGAAACTTGCACACCATCCAATAGGTTGAAGTGCCATCAGCAGCGGGCACCATCTCCAGTCGTTGGCTGGCTTTACCAGTAGCTAGCACCTGGGCATCATGCTGGCTTACGCGCTGGGCAATTATGTCGGGAAGCCACGCTGTTCCGGTCTTCGTCATCAAATCGGCCTGAGCAATCCCGGCAAATTGCTCAAAGGGCTTGTTGACGTAAAGATATTGGCCCGCTTCGTTTTTCATAAAAGCGATCGCCAAATTGTTGTCCATGAAGGCACGGAAGCGGGCTTCGCTTTCCTCTAGCTGTAGCTGAGCGGTTTTGCGGGCTGTAATCACTTCTGTCAGGACAAGAATGCCGCCAATCCTACCAGGAGCTTCATACCACGGCCTGATTTCCCATTTGATCCACTCATGTCTCCCGCCTTCCTCGACAACTACCTCCTCGTCCTGCTGCAGCACCTGGCCCGCAAGACACTTGTGATGGCGCTCTTTCCAAACCTCAGATAGGTTGGGGAAAACATCGTAGTGGCTTTTGCCGGTAATATCGACACCGTTGAGTTCATGATCCGCCAGCCAGCGATCGCTATGAAATAGGTGGCGCATCTGGGTATCGAACATGGCGATGGCAGCAGGCATGTAGGTGACGAACTGCTGCAGCTGAGCTTCGCGGCAGGCTAACTCAGCCTGAGCCTTGTCTCGCTCCTGCATCAGCTGGTGTCGCTGGGTTACGTCGCGGATAATGCCGAGAAATCCCATAATGCGGCCCACTTCGTCTTTGACGATGGTGCCGATGGTTTCCCCAATAAAGGTGGAACCATCTTGGCGCTGATAATAAATGTTGTAGGGTTCAAAGGTTTCTTCTGCAAATACGCTGAAGCGCTGTTCTCCTACGATGAGACAGTCCTCTGGGTTGTGGTAGAGCGCCCCCATAGGCTGGCCCAAAATTTCGCTGGGTTGATAGCCAAATAAGGTCGTGAGCGCTGAGCTGACTTTGCGAATGCAGCGGTTACTGTCAAGAAAAATAATGGCGTCAGGGAAGGCTCGAAAGATGATCTCCAGGCTGGCCACCTGACGGTGTAGCTTCTTTTCAATGCGCTGTCGCTGCACGATTTCGGCTTCTAGCTCTTCGGTATGATCTTGGATGTCCTGTTCGCAGTGTCGTTCAATGTCGAGGCGGCGCTCAACTTCCCGAGCAAGTCGGGTTTGCAACATTTGAATCTGTTGATCTTTGATGGCAAGCTGCTGATCTTTTTGGTGGGTCTCAACAACACGGCGAACGGTCCGGTTAGCCTCATGTCGCGTAAGTCTTTCAAGAATCAGATAGTCTTGAGCCCCCGCCTGCAGTGCCTCTTGGGCAATGGCCTCGTGGCGCTGGCTCGCGAGCACGACAATGGGAATAGTACTGTCTAGCGCCTGACGCAGATCTTGTAGCGTGCGAAGAGGATGATTGGTGCCCTGTGGTCCATCAGAGAGGATGAGGGCGATCGCGTCAATGTCATCGCTGCTCTTAGGTCTATCCCTATTGTCGCTAGCGATGACTTGCTCGACAGAAGCCACTTGCCACATGCAGCTGCTGAGATGAGGGCTATGATTCTCTTCCGCAGCGGTGAGGCGATCGCAAACAGTGCCCTGGGCTATGTCGCCGCCGCCAACCACACGAACCTTAATCATTGAGTAACCCACAGTGACGTCAGAATCGAGCCAAACGCTCTAGCTCCTCTACCAGTGTTGGCAAGTGTTACGGCAGTATCGATCGTAAATTTACGGCTTTCTGCGCAGGGTCAGCTGTTTTTTCGGCGAACCTACGCAGGCTACCTAAAATGATTTGTAGTACTTCGCCTGTACCCATAGGGTCAGGGGGAGAGCGTCAAAATAGCGCTGCACAGTTACAAACCAGTATTTCAGTCAAAGGACATCCTGCAATGACAAACGCCGCACAAGATCTCCGCTGGTGGGAAACAGGGGTGATTTATCAAATCTATCCGCTGACCTTTGCCGATGCCAATGGCGATGGTGTTGGGGATTTACAGGGCATCATTC
>JBARYO010000164.1:0-2827 GCA_049647905.1 Elainellaceae cyanobacterium
GATGAGTGGGAGCGAGAATTTTGGCCCGTTGGGATCTATACCCACCCTAGGGTGGCCGATTCTCGCCAAGGCAATCTGATGCCTGAGGCGATGGTTGCGGCGGTAGAACAAGCTGCCCTACCGTTGCTCGCCGACGGCAAGTTTGTGATTGCGCTGGGGGGAGAGCACAGCATCACAGCGGGGCTAGTGGCCGCTTACCAAGCCGCTGACCCAGAACCATTCACGGTGGTGCAAATTGATGCCCATACCGATTTGCGTCAGACCTACGAGGGCTCGATCTATAACCATGCTTGCGTCATGCGACGCATTCTGGATTTGGGCATTCCCACGGTCCACATCGGCATTCGCAGCCTCTGCCAAGAAGAAGCTACCCTGATTCGCGATCGCCAGCTGCCGGTTTTTTGGGCTCGCGATCTCGCGCCCCAAGGAAATACTCCACCAGACTGGATTGCCGCTGTACTGGAGGCAATCGGCACCTCGCGCGTTTTCCTCACCATTGATCTCGATGGCTTAGATCCCAGCTTGATGCCCGGTGTGGGTACCCCAGAGCCAGGAGGCTTGAGCTGGTATGCCCTACTCAATTTTCTCCGCCAACTGTTTGCAGTGAAGACCGTTATCGGGGCTGATGTCATGGAGCTTGCCCCGCTGCAGGATTCCGTTGTGTCTCAATTTACGACGGCTAAGCTTGTCTATAAGCTTGTGGGGTACTGGGTGATGGCCGAAGAGCACGCTAGGGCGACTGAGAGCGAGTTAAGCCTTGATGAAAATCATCTAAAGGCTATCTAAAGTTACGATCCCGCTAGATTGGGCTGTTATCGTGGGTGATGACGTAATGCTGGGGAACGGGACATGGGAGCGAAGTATGAGCGGATCTTGCTTAAATTAAGCGGCGAAGCACTGATGGGAGAGCTGGCCTACGGCATTGACCCCAATATCGTTGAGAAGATTGCTCGCGAGATTACCGACGTGGTCGCTGCTGGGGTCGAGGTTGCGGTCGTTGTCGGTGGCGGCAATATCTTTCGGGGCGTCAAAGGAGCCGCAGCGGGGATGGATCGGGCTACTGCTGACTATATTGGTATGATTTCGACGGTTATGAATGCTATGACGCTGCAGGATGCGCTAGAGCGGATGGGGTCGCCCACGCGGGTGCAAACCGCAATCGAGATGAAGGAAATCGCGGAACCCTATATCCGCCGCCGCGCCATTCGCCATCTCGAAAAGGGCCGCATCGTCATTTTTGGCGCTGGGTCGGGCAATCCTTTCTTCACGACAGATACGACCGCTGCGCTGCGGGCGGCTGAAATCAATGCTGATGTCGTTTTCAAGGCCACGAAGGTAGATGGGGTCTATGACTGCGATCCCCGCGAGAATCCTGAAGCGAAGCGGTTCAACAGCCTCACCTATAGCCATGTCTTAACCCATGATCTTAAGGTGATGGACAGTACTGCGATCGCGTTGTGTAAAGATAACAATATCCCCATCGTTATATTCAATCTGACGGAGTCTGGCAATATTCGTCGAACCGTAATGGGGGAGTCTATCGGAACCACTGTCGGAGGGTCTTGTGAAGTTAGCTGACGTTGAAGCATCGATGCAAAAAGCGCTGGAGGCAACCCAGTCTGCGTTTAACACGATTCGTACTGGGCGAGCCAGCGTATCCCTGCTCGACCGCATTGCCGTGGACTACTACGGTAGTCCAACCCCATTGAACACTCTGGCTAATATCAATACCCCTGATGCCAGTACCATCCTGGTTCAGCCCTACGATCCGGGAAGTCTCAGCACGATTGAAAGAGCCATTTCGATGTCTGATCTGGGCCTCACTCCGAACAACGATGGCTCGGTTGTGCGGCTCAACATCCCACCCTTGACGGGGGAGCGGCGCAAAGAGCTTGCCAAACAGTCCTCAGCACTGGCGGAAGACGGCAAGGTTTCGGTGCGCAATGTCCGACGGGACGCAATTGACGCCATCCGTAAGCAGGAGAAGAACAGCGAGATCTCAGAGGATGAGTCCCGCGATCTGCAAGAGGATATTCAAAAGCTAACGGATAAGTACACGAAGAAGGTCGATGAGGCCTATAAGGCAAAAGAGAAGGACATCTTGACGGTGTAGACAATAGTCGCGATCGGGAGCATGTCACGTCTGAGCCCGCTCCTGGTCAGTCCTCTCGCTTGATGCAACAACGTGAGGGGACTGACCAGGAGTGGGCAGCTTGATCGTTGGAGTCGTGAATCAGCTAGGCGGGGCATCACGAGATGCAATGCCCCGGACGCAGGCCAACGACGTGCGTTTATGCCAGCGATCGCCTCGGCGAGAGCGCTACTAGACGTTCAAAGAGCGCCGCCGCATTAGGTAGGCTAGGGCCTGCCCTTCTCGGTGGGTGATCTTAACGCCGCCGTCACCAATGGCGATGGGCCCGCTCCACAGGGCCTGTTCTACGTAGTCGCGCAGATGCAGCAGGTGGATGGTTTCGCGGATGGCTTCGGGGGAGCCGATGAGCAGGTGGCGGATGTATTCGTCGTTGGGGCCGGGCTGGGGAGTGGTCAGCACGGTGGGTGCGGCCTCGTTGGAAGGCAGCTCGGGATATAGAAATGTCATGGGTTTTCTCTGGTGTAATGGGCAGGAAAACCCCAAAAAAGTTGGCCGTCCCTTGTCTTGGGGCGTCTGAGATGCTGCAGCCACTGAAATACAATGGCTACAGCTCGTGCGACACGAAGTCGCTCGTTTTGAGTGGTGTTGAGGCTTATCAACACCCTACCTAGTGTCAAGGTCAGTCCTCAATCTGCCCATGCGTCACTGGTAACGGTGAGGTGTGAAGCGGCAGAT
>JBARYO010000165.1:0-7728 GCA_049647905.1 Elainellaceae cyanobacterium
TCGTAGCCCATATTGCCTTCGCCGATCCGGTATGCCCAGCGCTTTCGGGAGTCATTGCCGACGCCATTACGCAGCTTGATTTTCCAGGGCTTGACTTGCATCACGGCGGCACCTACGTCTGCATGGAAGGCCCAGCTTTTTCCACCAAAGCAGAATCACAGCTTTACCGCAGCTGGGGCGCGGCAGTCATTGGCATGACAAACCTGCCCGAGGCAAAACTGGCCCGAGAAGCGGAGATGGCCTATGCAACCTTGGCCCTCGTGACGGACTACGACTGCTGGCACCCGGACCATGACAGCGTGACAGTAGAGCTGGTGATTGGCAACCTGATGAAGAATGCCGCCAACGCTCAGTCTGTTGTTCGAGAAACCGTGAAGCGCCTCCAGGCCAATCCGCCCAAGTCAGCAGCGCATTCGGCCCTGAAAGACGCCATTCTGACCCCTTTGGGCAACGTACCCGAGCAGACGAAGACAAAGCTGGCGGCGCTACTGCAAAATTACATCAAGTAAGTCAGTGCAACAGACATTTGACCGGGAGATACCGTGGCAATGAAGCAGCAGGTGATGGGGGTGCCGTTGAAATGGATAGAGCGCGAGCGATTTGGCCAACGATTCGGCCTTAGCCAGGGGGCGATCGCCGCCGCGACAATATTCTGGGTCGTGCTTGTTGCACTACTGCTACACCGCCACTACAGCATGTACCCGTCCTACGCCTCCTTTGATCAAGGCATTTTTAACCAGGTGTTTTGGAACGGGAGCCACGGCAGGCCATTTCAAAGCTCGCTATCCTCGACCCTATCAACGCCTGTAGTCCACGATGGCGAGCTACCGTCGGTGTCCTACCATCGCTTGGGCCAGCACTTTACGCCGGCTCTTTTGCTCTGGCTACCCCTCTATGCCCTGCTGCCCCATCCCGCGACGCTGCTAGTTCTGCAAATTACGCTGCTGACGGCGGCGGGACTGCTGCTATACCGCCTGGCACGGGAGCGGGTGGGGGTGGCGATCGCCACCTTCATCAGCGTCAGCTTCTATGCCGCCAATGCCGTTGTTGGCCCCAGTCTGGCTAACTTCCATGATCTCTGTCAGGTGCCGCTGTTCGTCTTCACGCTATTTTTGGCGCTAGAGCAGCGTCGCTGGTGGGTGTTTTGGCTCGCAGCGGCGGCAATTTTGGCGATCCGAGAAGATGCGGGGGTTGTCCTGTTCAGCATTGGCGGCTATCTGATTGCCAGCCGCCGCTTTCCGCTGTTGGGCCTGTCGGTATGCACCGTCAGCTTAGGCTACATGCTGATGCTGACCAACGTGGTTATGCCGCTGTTTTCCGAGGATATTTCCCGCCGGTTCATGATCGAGCAGTTCGCGCCCTATGTGGATGGAGATGAAGCGACGACGCTGGACGTGATTAAAGGGTTGCTCACTCGCCCTGGTCAGCTAATCTCAGATTTGATAACGCCTGTCGATCGCACAGTGAAGTACCTCCTAGCCCAGTGGCTCCCTCTCGCGTTTATCCCGGCTATCTCGCCGTCAGCCTGGGCGCTCAATGCCTTTCCCCTGATAAAGCTCTTCGTCCGGGATGACAGTACCGCACTGGCGATCAATCTGCGCTATGCCCTTACCGTCGTTCCTGGCTTTTTCTACGGCGCAATTCTGTGGTGGTCAGAGCATCCCGATAGGATTAAATCTCGTTGGCAAAGGCGGTTTTGGACCCTCTGCATCTGTCTGTCCTTGCTGTTCACAGCCACCTCTAACCCCAACCGAGCCCTATCCTTCGTCATACCCGATTCGTTTACGCCACGGGTCTATATTCCTTTAGGACGGCAGTGGTCCCACGTGGGCGTAATCCGGGGCATGATGGCTCAAATACCGGACAGCGCAAGCGTTTCGGCCACAACCCACATTGTGCCCCATCTCTCCGGTCGCCGAGAAATCATTCGGTTCCCAGCACTGCGGCTCAGAAACGATGATGATAGGGCGATCGCGGTAGATTACGTCATCGTCGACTTGTGGCAGCTCCAGCAATACAGCGTCGCCTTCGGAGACGATGCCGATCGCCTCCGCCGCATGGTTCCTCGTGTGGCGCAGCTCGTTGACCAAAATCGATATGGCTTGATTGAATTTGAAGACGGGGTTGCGCTGCTGCAGCGCAGAACGCCGAATCAGCCGGCAGCGGTATTGGAGTGGCAACGGTATCAAAAGACGATTAATAACTGATAGTTGACAGCTGCAGCTACAGCGCTTTTACTGCTGGCGGCGTAATAATTTTAGAGTCGCTATGTTATTGATTTGTACCCACTTTCGTAATGCGCGCAATATCAAGACACGCTCACATGCTATTGATTATCTATCAAGTCGCCATAAAGCTATAAAAATGCTGCTGACTATCCAGATTTGAGCTTGATAACCTATTTGTAGTATTCACAGGACGTGATTAACTTGCTTCTCTTCTTCTACCAATTTGAGATTGCAAGTGGAACTATAAATTAAGAGATTTTGGATCGGATTTAGGGGTGCAAATCCGCACGGCAAGATAGTTTGCCAGGCTTGTTCTTAGTAGAACATGCGATTTTGTTATGCAGCCAAAATTGTCAAACTCTTGCAATTTTCGAGTTTTGGACTAAATCGTTTTGCCATAGCCTTACTCAAAATTTCTAGCATCTACGCCAGACAAAAATTTCTAATTCACTCAAAGGATAATACTGATGGATCCGATCGTTCTTCAGCTAGAAAACAATGCAGATGTCACACTAGCCGGTTATGTCAATGATGGTAATCTCATCAGGCTGGACGGTGCACAAGTCGCCGACGGCGGGACGGGTACAGCAACGTTCACGTTTACGGGGGCTACTGGTCTATACGATCTCGGCGTAGCCTATGTCGACGAAAATGACGGCGATGGTAGCATTGCGCTGAGCGTTGGAAGTGATCCTATTGCCCTCGACCAATCCGCAGCAGGAAATGTTCCGCTAACTGGCTCCTTTGGGACGGCACGGTTCATTCAGTCGGGTCAGGAGGTTGTTCTAACGGGTACACGAGATGCTGGTGAACGTGCTCGGGTAGACTCCCTAACATTCACACCCGTCTTACTCGGCGCGGTATCATTTGGTGGCGAGGCCTGTAGCGTTAGCGAAGATGGCGGTACTGCAACGGTCGACCTAGTACGGGAAGGCTCCACAGTAGGTGATCTGACCGTCACTGTTACCCCAACTGACGCACCTGCCACCGCTGTCACTGGCTCTGCCACTGCTGGAGCAGATTACACCGCAACGCCTATCGAAGTGACGTTTGCGGATGGTCAAAGCACAGCAACCGTAGCCATTCCCATTCTTGAGGATACGCTCGTTGAGGGCAGCGAAGGAATTCTGTTGACCCTGACCTCTGGTAATGGCAACGCTTTTGTTGGTGCCACTAATCAGGCGGATGTCGCTATTACAGACAACGACGTTGCCGTCATACCCACGCCTACACCTACACCTACACCTACGCCTACACCTACGCCTACGCCTACGCCTACGCCCACGCCTACGCCTACACCTCCGGTTGTCTCTCCCGGTGGTACCTTAAATACGATTTCAGGTACCTCATCCTCTGAGATCATCGATGGAACTGATAATGATGACGTTATCTCAGGTGCTGGCGGCGACGATATCATCGTTGGCCTAGGCGGAAATGACACTATCAGCGGCGACGATGGCCGTGACCAGATCTTCGGTGACGCTGGCGCTGATATTATCAACGGCGGCGAGTCCCGCGATGTCATCAACGGTGGCGCAGGCAACGATGAGATCAATGGCGGCACTGCTCGCGACATCATCAACGGTGGCGCAGGCGACGACATCATCCGTGGTGGTGCAGGTCGTGACATTATCGAAGGCGATAAAGGCGACGATCTGATTCGCGGTGGCCAGGGTGCCGACATCATCCGGGGCAACAAAGGCGATGACGTCATGTTCGGTGGCGACGGTCGCGACTCCCTGCGCGGTGGCGCTGGAGCTGATACCTACGTTTTGGAGAGTGCTCGCGGGTTTGACCTGTTTGAGGGCTTCCAGAAGGGAACTGATACTATCCGTCTGACCAAAAGTTTCAGCTTTGACGATCTGTCACTGCAAGTGCGCGGTAACAACACGGTTATTCGCGTTGCAGATACCAATGAGCGGCTTGCCATCGTGCTTGGCGCTGATGTCACTGACGCAGCTAACTTTAGCTAAGCGGCACTAGCCTGAACACCGACAGGGCTGGAGAAGCACGCCTCCCCAGCCCTGTCGGCGTTTAAACGAACGCTGTTCTGTCTAAGGATAAAAGGCAAGCTTAGGCAACCCCTGTGACTCATCCCACCCCATCATAATGTTGAGACACTGCACGGCCTGCGCCGCCTGGCCCTTCATCAAATTGTCGATCGCTGACATGACGATAACGCGATTTGTGCGAGGGTCAACCTCAATGCCGATGTAGCAAAGGTTGGTTCCCAGCGCCCATTTAGTTTGTGGATAAACGCCGTTGGGCAAAATCTGAATCCAGGATGAGTCTCGGTAAAAGGCGCTATAAATCGTCAGCAAATCCTCTCGGACTAGGCCCGGATCTCGAAGCGTCGCGTAGGCTGTGGCCAAAATCCCCCGTGCCATTGGTATCAAGTGCGGCGTGAACTGAACCATCACCTCATAGCCCGCCAGTCGACTGCAGATTTGTTCAATCTCCGGCGTATGGCGATGACGTGCCACACCATACGCGGCCAGGGAATTATCAGCTTCGGCCAGTAATAGATGGGTTTTGGCATTGCGCCCCCCTCCCGAAGTACCCGACTTAGCATCGATAATGGCACTTCCGGGCACCAGCAGCCCCTGCTTCATCAATGGCGCGATCGCCATCAGACTGGCGGTGGGGTAGCAACCCGGACAGCCAATGAGGGTGGCCTCCCGGATGCGATCGCGGTAAAGCTCTGGCAAACCGTATACGGCATCGCGGGCAACATCACCATCGCTGCGATCGCCACCGTACCAGGCTTTGTAGGTCTCCAGATCCTGGAAGCGATAATCTGCCGATAGATCTAGCACCCGGCATCCCCGCTCAAGCAATTTAGGGGCCATGTCGCAGGCAAGACCATTGGGTAGCGATAAAAATACGGCATCGCAACGCTCAGCAATGTGGTCTAGATCGATCGCTTCGATGGATTGCGTGATCTGATGCCCTAGGTGGGGATATAGGTCGGCAAATGCCTTACCAGCGCTACTGTCGCCACCCAGATAGGCAATCTTGACCTGGGGATGCTCCAGTAATATTCGAACGAGCTGAACACCGCCATAGCCAGACGCCCCAACAATACCGATTGGCACTCGTGAATTATCCATAGCTTTTGACCTGCGCTGTGCCTGCCCCGTTTGCTGCAGTTGAATTGTAGTTCAAAGTGTACGTCATGGGAGACAGTTATCGTCATGACGGCCAAAATCGCGTATCCAGCGAACGAAATAGATCAGCGATAAGATTTAGAGGTAGGCCGCCATGCGGTTGCAATCCCTACTCTATAAATTTTGAGCGCTCTTGTGGAATCGCAGCACCAGCCAGAACCAGCATTGAATTTCAAATTTGACTCCGTAGAAGCAGCGCTCGTCGAACTGTCATCGGGTCGCTCTATTGTGGTCGTCGACGACGAGAACCGGGAAAACGAAGGGGACATCATTTGCGCCGCTCAGTTCGCGACCCCTGAGATGATCAACTTCATGGCAGTGGATGCACGCGGTCTGATCTGCCTTGCCATGACGGGCGATCGCCTCGATGAGCTTGATTTGCCGCTAATGGTAAGCCACAAGACCGACGACAGTGAGCAGACCGCATTCACCGTCAGCATCGACGCGGCCCTCCACCTCGGGGTGACCACCGGCATCTCCGCCGATGACCGCGCCCGCACTATTCAAATCGCCATTAATCCAAAAGCCAAGCCCAATGATTTGCGGCGACCGGGGCACATCTTTCCCCTACGGGCCAAAACCGGCGGCGTACTGCGGCGAGCAGGCCATACCGAGGCCGGGGTTGACTTGGCCCAATTGGCTGGGCTGTATCCTGCTGCTGTCATCTGCGAAATTCAAAATCCTGACGGCTCTATGTCGCGGCTACCAGAGCTGATTGAGTACTCTCGTCAACGGGGGTTAAGGCTCATCAGCATAGCGGATCTCATCAGCTATCGGCTACAGCACGAGCGCTTCGTTCAGCGGGAGACCATCGCTAACTTACCGAGCCTGTTTGGGGACTTCAAGATCTATGCTTACCGCAACCAACTAGATGGTTCGGAGCACGTAGCGATGGTCAAAGGCGACCCAGAAACCTTCTACGATCGCTCTGTCCTCGTGCGGGTCCATTCAGAATGTCTCACCGGGGACGCCTTGGGATCCCTGCGCTGCGACTGCCGCGGCCAGCTTCAGGCCGCCATGAAAATGATTGACAGCGCTGGAGCGGGTGTTGTGGTGTACCTGCGGCAGGAAGGTCGCGGTATTGGATTGGTGAATAAGCTGCGGGCCTATGCCCTGCAAGATAAAGGGCTAGACACGGTTGATGCCAATGAGCGGTTGGGCTTCCCTGCCGACCAGCGTAACTACGGCATGGGAGCCCAGATTCTGAACGACATCGGCGTTAGGCAGTTTTGCTTGATTACTAACAATCCCCGCAAGATCGCGGGGCTCAAAGGCTATGGCTTAGAGATGGTCAGCCGGGTGCCACTGCTAATTGAGGCCAATACCTACAACGCGTCCTACCTCGCCACCAAGGCAGAAAAGCTAGGCCACTTGCTGCTACAAACCTATCTGGTTACCGTCGCGCTGCAATGGTCCGACGATCCAACAGTGGAGCTGCGCTACGAGCGGCTAGAGAAGTTACGTCACCTGTGTGAGCCGCAAAATTTGCTGCTGCAAGAGGAAGCACGTTCTGTGGCCTTGGCCCTATTCGATCGCTCCCACCTAATTTTTCACTTGGGGCTAGATCAACCGGCGATCGCCGCTGCCAACTGGTATCAGAATTCAGAGCATCCCTATGTCCAAGCCGTGGCTACCATTTTGGACCATGTGGCGACCTGGCCCACGGTAGAGCAGCTGGAGTTTATGGTATCCCCTGGCCATGACCCCATGGCCAACCTGCAGGTCAAGCTAGACCGTCAGATTTTTGATCTGCCCCAGGCTGCTCAATCTGCCGGTGACATTATTAAGCCCTCTGATTTGAGCCCTCGGCTCCAGACACAGCGCGTATATGTCTTTTCGCGCCATACCCAAAACGCCTGAGCGGCATTGAGACCACTATCTTTGAAGGTTTGGTTGGTCTTTAATCAGCGCATCAGACCGCCGCTAGCCACGCAGCAGTAGGCCCACCTGGTTCAAAAGGTTGTCTAACGTATAGGGTTTAATCAAGAAGCTATCGGCACCGGCACTGAGGGCCGCCTCTTGATTCTCGGCCAATCCACTGATGGCAACAATCTTGAGCCCAGGATCCATCCGCTCCAGCTGTCGGACCAACGTCAGGCCATCCATCGTGGGCATCATAATGTCAACAATGACCATCTGAATATCACGGCTGTGCTGCCCATACGCTGCGATCGCCTCTGCCCCATCACTGGCAGCTACGGTGGCATAGCCATGGTTTTCCAGCAGTGACTGGGTACTGCGCAGCACGGCCTCGTCGTCATCAATAACTAAAATACACTGACCGCTACCAAGCACCGGATTCTGGAGCAAATTATCCTCAACTGGTGCTGTGC
>JBARYO010000166.1:0-7816 GCA_049647905.1 Elainellaceae cyanobacterium
GGGACCGTTCTTTAAGAACTGCGCTGACCACATTTGGTGCTGCCCAACATCCGTGGTGTAGTAGGCACGGGGAGCCTGACGGTTCAGCTCAACGATGACTTCCTGGGGCGAAATGACGCCATCATAAGTCGGGGCAACCAGTGGATAGTCCTCCCGCCATGTGCGAATCCGAGCGATCCAAGCGGCGGTTTGATCCATGTCGGCGACATGATTTTGGTTCAGGTCCCGCTCCAGCAGATCATTCAGTACCCGACGTACGTCACCCACGATGGGGACCTCAGGGGCTCGATTCTTGCCGACCTCAGCCGGGTCAATGTCAATGTGAATGACTCCCGCCCGAGCGGCGAATTCATCGAGCTTGCCCGTCACGCGGTCGTCAAAGCGGGCACCCACGGCAATCAGCAGGTCGCATTCGCTAACGGCAAAGTTGGCGTAGGCGGTGCCATGCATGCCCAACATCCCTACCGACAGCTCGTGATGCTCATCAAATGACCCTTTACCCATTAGGGTGGTGGTGACAGGGATGCGATAGCGTTCTGCAAGCTGCTTGATTTCTCTGTGAGCCCCTGAGGTGATCGCGCCACCGCCGACATACATGAGGGGTCGCCGCGCCTTGCGAATCAGCTTTAGCGCCTGAGCCAGCTGGCGTGAATTGCCCTTAAAGGTTGGTCGGTAGCCCGGCAAATTGACGCTACCTGGCTCAACAGGACTGTAGTCAAACTCTTCAAACCCGACATCTTTGGGGACATCAATAAGAACTGGCCCAGGGCGTCCCGTCCGAGCGATATAAAAGGCCTCAGCCACAATGCGGGCCATATCGCCTGGATCTCGGACCACATAGGAATGCTTGACGATGGGAAGGGTGATGCCGAAGATATCAGTTTCCTGAAATGCATCACTACCAATCGCAGGCCGAGGAACCTGCCCCGTGACCACAACCATCGGAATCGAGTCCATTTGCGCCGTGGCAATACCCGTAACCAAATTTGTCGCACCGGGACCGGAGGTGGCAAAGCAAACGCCGACCTTGCCTGTAGCACGGGAGTATCCATCGGCAGCGTGGGATGCGGCCTGCTCATGCCTAACCAAGATATGCTTCAGCTTTCCCGCTGTCTCGGCCTCATATAGGGCGTCGTAGATCGGCAGGATAGCGCCTCCAGGATAGCCAAAGATGTGGGCTACACCATGGCGGTACAGGCTGTCGACGAGGGCATAGGCCCCGGACGCTCGAATCGATTTGGCGTCGGCCTGTCGATCGACAATGGACGGCGTCGTAGATGGCGAGGACGCTTGATCACTGGCCTGGTTAGTGGAAGTGCTAGGGAGAACGTCACGCATGGCGATTGAGAAACCCTTTATCGTGTTAAATGGTTTGGTTAGCGGCTATATGCTGGCTTGCTGCTGTTTGAGATGAACATATTACCGTAAGTCTAGCCTTCATGCTAACGCTTGTTGCACCCAAGCCGTCTTGAGACTACATGAAATATTATGGACAATGCTCGACTGATTTTGTATAGCAAACCGGGCTGCCATTTGTGTGAGGGTTTAGAAGAAAAGCTGTCCACCCTTCAGCTTCCCCTAACGCTTGAGGTTCGCGACATCACCACCCAAGCCGACTGGTGGCAGCGGTACCGCTACGAAATCCCGGTACTGCAGGTGCAAACGTCCAAGGGAACCACGGCGATTCCGCGATTTTCGCCCCGAGCCTCAGCAACGCGGGTTGGGCAAATCCTACAGCAATACCTGGTAGAACAGAGCTAGCGCCGTTGGGCGGCGCTGGTTTTGTAGTGCTGATGTTCAGAGATGGGGGGCCGGATGAAATTACGACAGCTTTTGGCAAGTTTGCCCACACCGATGAATGTCAGGGCCGACGACTTGATTCACGCGGCGCTAGATACCGTGGTGACTGGATTGACTACGAACTCTCACACCTGCAGACCAGGGGATCTATTTATTGGGCTGCCGGGAACGCGGGTGGATGGGGGGGGATTTTGGGCTAGTGCCATCGCCTCCGGTGCCGTTGCTGCGATCATTTCTCCAGCCGCTGCCCAGGCTGCCCCGCCAACGGATGATGTCTGCGTTTTAGTCTATGCCGACATCCTCGACGCCTGTGCCAGCGCCGCAGCCTCCTTCTACGACAATCCGTCGACGCGGCTGAGCCTTATCGGCGTTACCGGCACCAACGGCAAAACCACCACGACTCACTTAATCGAAGAGATTCTGAGCCATGCCCACACCCCTGCCTTACTAGGGACGCTCTACACCCGCTGGCCAGGGCACCAGCAGACCACACTCCACACCACGCCCTTCTCCGTAGATCTGCAGCGTCTGCTGGCTGAAGCGGTGGCGGCAGGCTCAACCCACGGGGTGATGGAGGTCAGCTCCCACGCCCTAGACCAAAAACGGGTGGCTGCCTGTCAGTTCGATGTGGCGGTGTTCACCAACCTGACGCAAGATCATCTGGACTATCACCGTGATATGGATGATTACTTCATGGCCAAGGCAGCGTTGTTTGCGCCAGCCTATCTGCGGGGTCGGGCCGTGATCAACTGGGATGACCCCTATGGTCAGCGGCTGATTCATCAAACTGCTGCTGACATTTGGACCTACAGTACCCTGACCCAAACGGCTGATTTCTGGACGGAAAATCTCAGCTATGGTCCCCAGGGCGTTAGTGGACGGCTACATACGCCGGCGGGCAGCACTGAATTTCAATCCCCTCTCGTCGGGCAATTTAATCTATCAAACCTGCTGGCGGCGATCGCTGTAGGCCTCCATGTCGGCATGCCGCTAGACCAAGTTGTGGCTATTTTGCCTAGCTTTGCCGGGGTTCCAGGCCGCATGGAGCGGGTTCAAGTATCGCCGGATCAAGACATCACGGTAATTGTGGACTATGCCCACACGCCAGATAGTTTGGAGAACCTGCTGCGGGCGTCACGCCCCTTTGCAGAAGGACGACTAATTTGTGTGTTCGGCTGTGGCGGCGATCGCGATCGCACCAAGCGACCGCAGATGGGAGGTATCGCTGCTAAGCTGTCAGACTGGGCGGTGGTCACCTCCGACAACCCCCGCACCGAGAACCCGGAGCAGATTTTGAGGGATATCGTCGCTGGAATGGACGAACAACCCACGGTTATTGGCGATCGCGCTCAGGCCATTCATACGGCGATCGCCCAAGCCAAGGCGGGAGATACCGTTCTGCTGGCGGGTAAAGGTCATGAGGACTACCAAATCCTAGGCACGGAGAAGATCCATTTTGATGATCGCGAACAGGCTCGTCAGGCGCTGCAGAACCGCCAAGGAAGCTAGCGGTTGGCCGCTTCGATCCGTGATGACAAGGATGCCAGGATGCAGCTGAAACTGATGTAGACTCGGTGATTGCACCCAACTTTTAAAACTGATGTTTCGAGGATGCTTGTTTGAGGGTACCTAAAGAAGTAAGTTCCCTTTTTGAGCTCAGACCTGACATGCTGACAAGCGCTCCGAGACTTACCGCCATGACATCGCTCTATGACACGCTGCATAATGCCGACTGTCTACCTCGTGAGCTAACGCTCAGCCCCGCCACGTTTAAGCTGGTCATCAGCGCGATGTTTGACCTGTTGCGAACGCAGCAGGTTTCAGCGACAATCATCGCCAAGTTGCCTCGGGAAGCCATTTGGTACGAATCTCTAGAGCGCTATCGCCAGAGTCCACGCTGCCACAGCTCAACCTACCTCCTGAAGCCCCAGGCGCGGCGATCTATCTATGACGATTCCCCTGAGACCTGCACCAGGGTCTGTGACAACGGCACATCTGGCGGTGGACTATACGCTGTGGAACCCCAGCCCTCCCCAATGACCGAGATTTGGCTTCCCAACGATAATCCCCTACGTCGCGACTTCTTTGTTCTAATCCTTTCCCCTGAGTTCCAGGGACTGCTGCTCAGTCATCGACAACCCAAAGATCGAGCGCAGATGGCGCAGGTTGCTGCCGCCATGGATTCGTCGGCGGAAGCTCTGCCACCATCGGAAGAGCAGTCGCCCGCGAAAAGCGGTCTCAAGAGCCTCCACTCCTTCGAGCCAACCTGCCTTCAGCTGGGCCTCAATGCGATTATTCGCTATGTTGAAGCGCTGCAGCTCCGGTCCCAAGCCCCTCGTGAACTAACGCCAGTGCTTGAGCATTGGCTCACCCTGTCTGAGCAGGTCAGCGGCTGGCAACCCAATGTGGCCCTATGGACGTCTCTTTGGACACAGCATCTGCAGCACTACGAACGGCTGCGGCAGAGCCACATTACTCTAAAGCCTAAAGCTGCGGTGACCGATGAGCTGCAGGTGACAAACCAAAAGCTCATCGAGACGATCGCCCAAAAGACTGAGTTCTCCAAACGAGTGGGTCAAGAACTCCGCGCCCCCCTCGCCAGCATGAAGACGGCGCTTTCAATTTTGAGTAGCCAGAGCCTAAAGCCATTGCAGCGTCAGCGCTATATCGATATGCTCAGCCAAGAGTGCGATCGCCAAAGTGCTCTGATCAACAGCGTACTGGAGATTATTCACTTGGATGAGCTAGACGACAACATGGCGATGGAGTCCGTGAAGCTCGTCGACGTCGTTCCCGGTGTTGTCAGCACCTACCAACCTTTGGCCAATGAACAAGACGTCATGCTGGCCTATACTATCCCTGACGACCTACCGGCGGTGGCTTGCTCAAGCCCGTGGGTCAAGCAGATTGTGATCAATCTGCTCCACAATGGCATCAAGTTTACCCCCTCTGAGGGCCGGGTTTGGGTTAGGGCTATTGCCAAAAGAGACCACGTCCAGCTTGACGTCGAGGATACGGGAATTGGTATTGCTCCCGGCGATATTCCTAAAGTGTTTGAGCGCTTTTACCGCATCCGGTCCAAAACCGAGAAGTTTGAACTGGGCTCTGGGCTTGGCCTGTCGGTCGTTCAACAGCTGCTGCAAAAATGTGGCGGAACCATCCATGCGAGCAGCGAACTGGGGAAGGGCACAACCTTTTGCGTGTTGTTGCCCATTCATCGTGCTAACTAAGCATTGCGCTGACTGAGCGTAGCGTTGGCTAACAGATTAGAGTAAGGAAGTCGTTCAAACCTGAACCCAAAATCAGCCTGATGATAAGAATGGGGGGCAAAATCGCTTTTGGGTTCTGTAATCTTCTGGGGATATCCGATTAGAGGCGCTATCATGGTTGGATGGGAGCCTCAGGGAGCGTCCTGCTATTTTTTTTGAATTACATCTTTTCGGCTATAGCTTAGCGAAAGTTTTCTCGCTAACTGTCAAGAGGAGCAGCGGGTATGAAGCGATTTCGATTCCGGTGGAGTAGGGCTTTAACCTATCCGCTGTCTCACGCTATTAGTCACACTGTCGGACGTTTTGGCAAAGCTCCTAGGCGACGATTGCAGTCGCTTGAGGCCGCGATCGCAGTTGTTCAGGCGGAGCGCGATCGCCTGCGGGAAGAGCTGCAGGATCTGGTGAACTACACCGACGCTGAAATTCTCCAGCTCAATCAAACCATTGACGAGCTACAGCAGGAGCGAGATGAGCTACAGCTTAAGCTTTGGGGTTTGGAGGAAGCGACCTCTAATGCCGTTGAGGCAGTCGCTACTAGCGACTGCCCTGAGACCGCGATCGCCGCATATCCTGTTGTAGATGCTGTTGTAGATGCTGTCGATGCGATTGCTCAAAATGCCTCTGACGATCTGTCTGGGCTGCGCTTGGCCCTAGTGGGTGGGCATTCCGCAACGCGGCGAGGCGTCATTCAGGAGCTAAAGGGGCGCTATGGCCTTAAGCACTGTGTCGAGATTCCTCGCATGACGGAGTCGAATACCAATCGCAGCCGCGTCAAGGCGAAGATAGGTCGTTGCGACTTAGTGGTTATTATTACGGGATATATGGGACATCGCCTAAGCGAAATCATCTATAGCCTCAAGGCCGCTGACTCGCTAGCGGGCGATGTCCTGCAGCTCAACTGTCGCGGCAAGAGCGGAGTTGTGCGCGAAATCATTAAGCACTTAGGGGAAGTTGAGGGTTAAGGCTCACGCAGCACATAGCCTACCCCACGCACCGTCTGAATAATACGGCTCTCGCTCTCGGCTTCTAGCTTGAGGCGCAGATACCGAATGTAGACCTCAATGATGTTGGAGTCTCCCATAAAGTCATACCCCCATACCTCCTCCAGGATACGATCGCGGGTCATAACCTGTCTGGGGTAGGACATGAGGTACTCCAGCAAGTCAAACTCTTTTGCCGTGAGCTCAACGGCGCGGCTACCGCGAAAGATCTCCCGCGTTTTGCGGTCGAGCTTCAGATCTTCAAACTGGAGGACGTCTCTATCGTCCTCTTGGGTCCGCCGCAGATGTGCTCGAATGCGGGCCAGCAGCTCTTCAATACTAAAGGGTTTGACCAGGTAGTCATCTGCCCCGGCGTCTAACCCAGCAACGCGATCGCTGATCTCATCCTTTGCCGTCAGCAGAATGACCGGCACCTTCGAGCCTGTAGTCCTCAACCGGCGACAGACTTCCAATCCTGTCATACCCGGCATCAGCCAGTCCAAAATGACAAGATCAGGGTTGGTGTCGCGGATCGTCGTCAATCCAGTCAAGCCATCGTGGGCTACGGTGATCTGATAGTCTTCGTAACCTAGCTCTAGCTCAATAAACCGAGCCAGTTTTTCTTCGTCTTCGACGACTACGATGTGAGGTTTCATCGGCATTCACTAGTAACGGTAGAGAAATCGTAAAGGTGCTTCCTTGGTCTAGTTCAGATGTAACACTAATATGGCCCCCCATGCCTTCAACCAGATTCTTTACAAGAGACAACCCGAGCCCGGAGCCACCAGTGGCCCGATTCCGAGCGGCGTCAACCCGATAGCAGGGGGCAAAAATGCGCTGCTGATCCTGTAGCGGAATGCCAATGCCGCGATCGCACACCTGGATCGTCACACTATCATCTAGGCGCGTCAACCTGAGGACAACAGGCTGCTCTGGACTAGAGTAGCGCAAGGCATTGTCCAGCAGTTTAACGAGAACTTGTCTTAGACGTTCAGAATCGGCTTTGACGACTAGGCTTTGGGCCTCATGGTCTACGTTGACGGTATCGACGGTGATAGGGCGATGACTGGAGGTTTCAACTTGTTCAGCAACTTTCTGCACGAGGGGCCCCACGCAGACGTCGCTAAAGCTGAATTGAAGGGTGCCACTGTCTACCCGAGCCAGGTTGAGCAGATCCTCTAAAATTGCGATTGAGCCCTCCGTCTCGGCGATTGCGGTGTTTAGGGCATTGCGCTGGGGTGGACTGAGGTTGTCGCTTCGACGCTGTAGGCTTTGCAGGTATCCATAGCTGATGGTCAGTGGTGTCCGCAGTTCGTGAGAAATATCATGGGTGAATTGTCGCTGTTGTTCGAGGGCTTTCGCTAGCCGAGCCAACATGGTTTCACAGGTCTCGACCAGCTCGCTGACTTCCGTCGGCGCATTCTCTAGCTTGACGCGAACATGGCCCAACTCCTCTAGCTTGAGGTGAGCTGTAATTTGACTCATGCGTCTGAGCGGTCTGAGGGCTCGCTTGACGTAGATTGCCACAGTGATGACCAAAGCCACTAGGGTCAACACTGCGGCGGCACCGAGGCTCTGCATCAGGTCCACTAGCCGCGCTCTGTCTTCCGTGATGTCGAGAAATACATACAGCGTCTGCTGCGCAGCCCGATCAATCCGCAGGGGACCGATGCACACAAGGTAGTCTCTGCCGTTGATAGCGATAATGCTGGTCTGCACCACGCCAGAGATTTTTGGCCTTTGAGAATCTACGCTGTCCATCTGAGC
>JBARYO010000167.1:0-4036 GCA_049647905.1 Elainellaceae cyanobacterium
CGCCTCCGGCGTCGCCCCCCGCTGCCGCAGCGATCGCAAACTCCGTGCCCCGTCCCGCTTCGCCAGCCGCCGCCCCGCATCATCCCGCACTAGCAGGCAGTGGTAAAACATGGGTACATCCCACCCCAACGCGCGATAGAGCAAAATCTGCTTCGCCGTTGACAGCAGCAAATCCTCACCCCGCACCACCTCAGATACCGCCATCGCCCCGTCATCCGCCACCACCGCCAGCTCATAGCTGGGAAATCCATCCCGCCGCCACACCAAAAAGTCGCCAAAATCTTGCCCGGCGGTAAAGGCTTGAGGGCCAAGGTGTTGATCGACAAATTTAATGGTTTCGCCACCCGGCACCCGAAAGCGCCAGTTCACCGCGCCGGGCTCCGTCACCGGCGCCCAAGTCTTAGGGCGCAACCGCACCGGGAAAATGACCTCGCCATCGCCCTCGTGGGGCGCACTCAAGGCGCGGGCCATATCCTTGCGGGAGTGGGGGCTGGGGTAGATGACGCCGGTCTGGTTGAGATGTTGCCACACTGTTTTATAAAAGGACTGGCGATCGCTCTGGTTGTAGGGGCCAAAATCGCCGCCCACGTCTGGCCCTTCCTGCCAGCGAAAGCCAAACCAAGTTAGGTCTTCTAGCAGGTCAGCGCTGTACTGAGGCTTACAGCGATCGCGATCCAAATCCTCAATCCGCACCACCAACACACCGCCGAACTGCGTAGCCCGCTGCTGCGCAATCCAAAATGTTCGGGCATGGCCTAGGTGTAAGTGACCAGTAGGCGTTGGGGCCAACCGTCCCCGGTAGGGTTTGCTCGACATCTTCACCAAAAAGACACGGATCTAATACCTGAAGTTTGTAAAACAGGGCAGGCGGATTCATAGACTTGAAGCAGCTTATCTATCGTTGCTCGGTAGATTGTGACGCTCCGAATTGTGCATTGCCATGACCGTTGTGACCTTCAGCTGCGATGGTCCGTTGAGACCGGCCATAGGCTAACGGTATAAGTATTGTCGCCATCAGTAATAATACGGAACATCATCTCGTATGGCGCGTGATACAACAGACGTATTGGTCGTGATTTGGAGATCGCTTCAACACATCCTGACACCAGTGCTTTGCAGGGGAACATCTTCTGAGGGATATCGTCTCATATGAGGCGACCCTCTCATTCTCGTTGACCATTAGCTGAAAGAAATAAAGCCAATGCAGTCTATTGCTGATCTAAACCCTTTCTCATCTAATACCGGTATGTCTAGAGCGGGTCTAATGTCGCTGCCGCCAGAGAAACTCTCTAATGATGATCTTATTATTCGCTGTCAATCTGGAATTCGCCCCGACAAAGATGCCTTTGCAGAACTCCTGCGCCGCTACCAGGCCCACCTTGAGAAGGTGTTCTACCATCTAGCCCCCGACTGGTCTGACCGGGCTGATCTAGTCCAGGAAGTCTGGATTCGCGTCTACCGCAACCTGAAGCGTCTCCAGGAGCCCCCAAAATTTCGCGGCTGGCTAACGCGCATCGCCACAAACTTGTTTTACGACGAGCTGCGCAAGCGCAAGCGGGTCAAGTCCCCCCTCTCTCTCGATGCCCCTCGCCGCGCTGACGATGGTGAAATGAGCTGGGAAGTAGCAGCGACCGATCCCGGCCCGGACCAAGAGCTGTTGACGCAAGAATTCTACGCTCAGCTGCACAAGGCGATCGCCGACCTGCCAGAAATCTTTCGGACAACGATTATGCTGCGAGAGATCGAGGGCATGGCCTACGAAGATATTGCCGAAATCACAGGGGTTTCTTTAGGAACAGTCAAATCTAGAATTGCCCGCGCCCGCAGCCGCCTGCAGTCTCAGCTTCAACGCTACATCGATCTATAATTCCACAAGGAAGCCTTCACTCAGGCAAGTCAATATTCAGAATTATGAACAGTCCCCTCATCTTCGTTAAGTAATTTCAATGAGACGGATTTTAGCGGAGCAAATCTAGGTTCCCCGTCGTCAAGATAGACATAACATCCAAAAACGCTGGGCTTTCCTCAGTCAAATGTGCGAGCTTTACCCCTTTTCTATCTACCACCTGCCTCTACCACGATTCTCATTAAGCCCCGGCACAGCAACCAGCGATCTTTTAGATGTTGTCGTGAACCGTTGTAGTCCCCCAGTCTCTATAGGATGAGGTAAAGCTGTGAATCCCAATCAGCACCGTCACAGTCGTCAGCGCTCCGCACAGTCCACACCCAATAACCACTCCACACCCAACAGATTTGCAATGTCTCGTGATTCTTACTCTGACCCCTCACTTGGGGATGATCCCAACTCGGATAACATGAAACGCGATCGCTTCGAGCTTTTAAGCGCCTACCTCGATGGCGAGGTCACCCCTGCCGAACGGCAGCAGGTTCTGCTGTGGCTAGAGCAGGACCAAACCATGCAATGTCTGTATGCGCGGTTGCTGAAGCTGCGTCGGGGTCTGCAGTGCATGCCGGTTCCCCCCTCAAACGCCTCCATCGAAGACACGCTGGCCAAGGTGCAGTCCCGCATCAAGCGCCGCCCGCGCCGCGCTATGGCCGCTTGGGGTGGCACGGCGATCGCCGCTCTATTCGTTTCTGTGGTCATGGGTAGCCTCACCGTTCCTGGAGCTATTAACTGGTTCGGTTCCACTGAAGAGGTGGAGACCGAAGCCGCTGCGGACAAGGCAATCACCGTCCCAGATGCCATCGGCAATGAAGCGCTGCCGGATGGGCCAGTGCCTACCGATGCCCTCATCCTCACCATTGAGCAGCCTGTCGTGCCGATTCCCATGGCCGTTGAGCCTGTGGAAAAGCCTGAATCCGCAGACGCAAGCATTGAGCAGCCTGTTGATGTCGATGGTGAGCTAAACGAAGATGCTCCATCTGACCTGCTGTAGCACCGAAGGTCACAGCCCGTCGGCAATAGACCGATGGGCTGTCCTGATGGGTGGCTATCCCCACCATTGGCGCTGCAATTCGATACGCCGCAATAACCCCTTAGAATAAGAGCAATCCCTATTTATAGATAAGCCCAGAGGAGTAGTTGGTGGAGCGATATCAGGCAGATGCAATCGAACCCAAGTGGCAGCAAATCTGGCAAGAACAGCGGCTTGACAGCACGCCAGAGGACTCAAGTAAGCCCAAGTTCTACGCCCTGTCAATGTTCCCCTATCCCTCAGGGAACCTGCACATGGGGCACGTTCGCAACTACACCATCACCGATGTCATTGCCCGCGTCAAGCGAATGCAGGGCCACCGGGTGCTGCACCCCATGGGCTGGGATGCCTTTGGCCTGCCTGCGGAGAACGCCGCCATTGACCGAGGGGTCCATCCCGCGAAGTGGACCTACGAAAATATTGCCCAGATGACGGCCCAGCTCAAGCTGCTGGGGCTGTCCTACGACTGGGACCGGGAAGTGGCCACCTGCTCTCCCAACTACTATCGCTGGACCCAGTGGATTTTCCTGCAGTTTTTGGACGCCGGGCTGGCCTATCAAAAAGAGGCGGCGGTGAACTGGGATCCGGTGGACCAAACGGTGCTGGCCAATGAGCAGGTGGACAGCGACGGAAAATCCTGGCGATCGGGGGCGATCGTGGAGCGGCGGTTGCTGCGCCAGTGGTTCTTCAAAATTACTGACTATGCGGAGCAGCTCTTAGCGGACCTGGGCAAGCTGGACGGCTGGCCCGAGCGGGTGAAGCTGATGCAGGAGAACTGGATCGGCAAGTCTATCGGGGCGCGGGTAGAGTTCAAGACTGCCGCTGGCGAGGCGATTCCTATCTTCACCACCCGTCCCGATACCCTGTGGGGAGCCACCTTCATGGTGCTATCCCCGGAGCATCCGCTGGTGGAATCGCTGACGACGGCGGAGCAAGCTGAAGCCATCAGCGCCTACCAGAAAGACGCTGCGGCCAAAAGTGAAGTAGAGCGCACCGCCGACGATCGCAGCAAAACGGGTGTGTTTACGGGGGGCTATGCAGTCAATCCGGTCAACAGCGAGCAGGTGCCCGTCTGGATTGCGGACTACGTGCTGATGGAC
>JBARYO010000168.1:0-7128 GCA_049647905.1 Elainellaceae cyanobacterium
TCAGTAAGCATGTCGTGCTGCAGCAGTTGACCTGATACCGAAATGGATCGCGCCGCGTGGGTTTCGCCCAAAAAGCCAATCATGTCGGCGATACCCTGAATCAGTCCCAGATAAAACCGACCTGCAATGCTAGATGGGGCCTCGCCCTGCTGTAAGTCTTCCAAAAGCTGCTGCCACAGCGAACGTGGATCAAGATAGGGAAGAGGCTGCTCTTGGTGATACAGCAGTCGAATATTGAAGGAATAGCGGCTATCGCTAGCGTTACGAAGCGCCTGGGGGGTCAGCAAACTGCGTAACTGTCGTTCCCCTTGACCTCTAAAGGCCCGATGACGGCACAGTCCGATTGCGGCTGCCACGGCGTCACAAAGGTAGATGCAGGACGACGAGCGTGGTGCTTTGACGGCTTCCGTATGCAGCTGGCTCAACGGCTGGGGACGGGAGCTCAAAAACTGAAGCAAGTCGGTTTTTCCATAGGCGGTTAGCAGATCATCCCAGTCAAACATGGATGCTAGATAGGCATAGGTGACCTGCCAGGGCTGATACTCCCGCTGACCGTACCCTAGGAGCGGAATGGGCATGAAGGTTGCCAACCGCTGCGCCTGTGTCGGCCCAATCCAGGTAAATTCTCCCCGGCCAACGCCATGGCTAGATCCGGTATCATCCAATCCGACATGTAGATAGGGATGGGGCGTTGCCCCCCGTGGCAGCGGTGTTGCTTCGCTCAGAGAGGGGGAACCATCGGGATAGAGCACGCTGACACCGTTAGCGCAGTTGAAGACGAACGTCTCCCCAGAGGAAGCGATCAACTGACTAGCTAAGTAGGTCGAGTCCTGTTCCATGGCACCCTTTCTTAAACGTTGGCAGGCAGTCAGGTAACGTATTATCGCCAGAGCTAGCCAAAATGACTGTATTGCTCCCTACAATCGGAACAACAGCTATCACTATCGCTAGTTAGCCCAGTCTTTTGAAAAAGCGATCGCCACAGATGCTGTAGACCAAACAACGCTGTCGTCACCTCGTGAGGCTCAGGCCGCTAGCAGTCTCGAAACGTAACTTGCCCAGCATGACGGAACTTTTACCATGCCCTTGGCCTCTTCTTTATATAAAGGCGCTATGAATAGGAAGAGTTACGTATAATTACAGATCTTTTTTTGATAGGAAAGTATCAAATATTACGCTATCTCCAGAAAATATCAGTACCCAACCCACGGCAGAATGACTATAATGGACCTCTGAGATTGTCAGTACAGCTACCGTTAAGCCAAATTAGAGGGCGGTTGGCCTTGGCTCCGTATATTTTGAACATACTGTTTAATGAGGTGCTCCAACCGCTCGCGAGGGACTTCAATCGCATCTTGAAGATTGTTGGAGGTTTGAAGAAAGATAATGCTGTGGACTACTTTCATCGCTAGCATTTGAAACAGAATGTGGGTGACCGGAACCGGTAAGGCCGTAATTTGAGGGTTGCGGGCTGTTTGAGACCCCATCCGAGCATCTTCCAAGGTTGGGTAAGCGTAAATTACGTTCTTCTCAGCTTCGAGCTGGGTACGATGACTTAAGGTTGTCATCAGCCAGCCATCATCAAGGGTTTGAAGTAAATAGTATTGCGGATGAACAAGCTGAGTGGCGACGGTCTTTATTACTGGAGCAATGGTCGCCATCATGGCTGGGGTTACTCCGTCCTCGGGTGCGCTATCGATTAAAGCTTGAATTTGCTGGTCTAGATCCATGAATTGGTGTGGGATTACGCGACGTTATTGGTGCGAGCTGCGGCCGCCATCGAGCGATGTTTGGCAGTATTTCTCTCGCAGCGACATCGTCATACAGCGGCACAGCGCTGCCGTAACCCAGTCTAGACCGAATCTCTCAACATTGCAGTTTTTAGTGAGTGTATAGCGTTGTGATAGCCATTCAACATCAGGGAGACAGCACCCAGAGCGTGGACTCCACCATTCAATTTCTCGTAGACGAATTCCGGCAAGCGACAAAAGCATCTGAGAAGAACTGTCGCCAGGTCGCTGACCGCATTGCAGACGAGGTCTCCCGAATCTGTACTGAAAGCAAGCGCATTCAGGCATCGGGCGAGGTCGATCTCTGGATGATGAACTTAGCTAAGCATCGCTTGAACCAATGCCTCAAGTACTATCGGTTGGGGTCGCGGCAGGGACGTGTGGATTTACATGGAACCCTCAGCGCGGTGATATATCGATACATCACGCCGCCTCAGGTTCAGTCGAGTTACCAAGCCCGACTCACCCTGATTGAAGATTTCTTGCAGAACTTCTATGTTGAGGCCCTCAACGCCTTCAGGCGCGAATGTGATTTACAACCCACGTACCGACCCCGGACGTTGCTTGAACTCTCTGAGTATATGGCCTTTACTGAGCGGTACGGCAAGCGTCGCATCCCACTTCCCCGCCACCGGAGTCAGCAGCTCATCATCTTGCGTGCCCAGACCTTCTCTCGGCAGCAACCGCCAGAAATGATGGTAGATATTGAGCTAGCAGCAGATGGCGGCAGCTCCGATTCCGATCAGTCCTGGGGTAACGCCCCGCTACAGCAGGTGCGGGAGCAAATGGTGGCGCTAGAGCCTAAGTCTGCTGAAGACTCGCTGCGGGATACGGTGGTTGAAAAGCTGCTGAGCTATCTGGAGGAAAAGAACCAAGAAGACTGCGCGGACTACTTCGTTCTACGGCTGCAGGACCTGCCCGCCCACGAGATTGAAGCTATTCTTGGCCTGACCCCCCGCAAGCGGGACTATCTCCAGCAACGCTTCAAATACCACCTGATTCGGTTTTCCATGTCCCACCATTGGGAGCTTGTCCATCAGTGGCTAGAAGCTGATTTGGAGCGTAACTTTGGCTTAACCCCGTACCAGTGGGATGCGTTTCAGGACAGCTTAAGCGATCTGCAGCAAGATATCTTAGCCCTCAAGCAGAAGGGCTGGGGTGACAAGGCCATCACCCGAGAGGTGGGCTGCACCCACACCCAGCTTCAGAAGCAGTGGTCTAAGATTCTAGAGCAGGCTTGGACAATTCGAAACGATTTACTATCCGGAGCATCTCTACAGAATGATGAATAGAGATGCAGATGTCGTTGAACTATTGTCTGTTCAATGACATCAACGTTCTTGCCTCGACCCCGATATTATCAGGGGTACCATCAGGGGAGGTCAGTACTGATGCTGATACTAGGTGCTGACAACAAGGGGCGCGGCAACGACAAACGCTGTTTCATGCTTACGATTCATTCACCGTTTAGATGTCCGTTATGGTACTAAGTTCTGATTCGCTGGATTCAGATATCTCTAGCACGGTACCGCTAGAGAGCGTTTCATTCGTCAATGTTGGAGAGATACCTGCTGTGCAAGATAGATTTCATGCATTGCTCAAGCACCGGCTACAGGTTGAGATTGAGCAAAACCCTCCCCTTTTCCCCTGGGAATCCGAGCTGTGTGAGTATGACGCTGAGGAATCAGACGTCCTGCGCCCCGCTATTGTTTCCAGTCAGTTTTGGCTAAAGCAAGTTCAACGGCAGCTCCCTGTCCCAATGTCAGAGCAGCTTTTAGTTGATCTAATGCATCGCTGTCAGCGACTCGCCCAGCGCTCTGCTCAAATTGGGCGACAGCTTGTGGATGTCGTTGACCCCCTGTTTCCAGGCCAGACTGACACACTGAACAACTTGGCCGGCCTTGTGCTGGCCTCTGCGCCTCGGTCCGCCGCACTTGTCGCGGAGCCTGATAGCCAAGAGGGCTTTCCTGACCACTACAGTGACGCAACCCCGACCCAGCAAATGGCGCTGTCTTTGCTGGCAGTGCGAGAGATGCTGACCCTACTGACGGTAACGGTGCCTGTCAACCAGCCTCGAATTGAACGTCAATGGATGACAGATTGTGGTCCGCTGACGCTGATGGCGGCGTACCATACTGTTCCAGAGGCTCAGCTCTGCGTCGATGTGGCACTACCCTGCCGTGGACGCGTACAGCTCTGTCAGGACAATCGCCAGACCCAAGCACAACGCTCTAGCGCGGGGCAACTCACCGTCGACCTAACGGCGCTATCAGAAGGCGACGTCTGTACTTTAGAGGTCATCCTGGACGGTGACGATACCCCCCTGACCTTCTCCCTCCAGATTGGTTAGGCCCCGGCCCTTCGTCATCTGAATAAACCGCGTACACTGGGAGCTAGTCTAGACTAGCTCCCAGTTTGTCTATGGTGTCATCATCGTCTCAATCTAGGGCTTGGCTGGGTCGTTTGCGACGGCAGCTCCTTCAGCGATCGCCTCTGGTGCCCGAAAACTCGCTTCGCCTGCGGCTCTGTGTTCAGGCCCTTGTCACTGTGGGCATTATTGCCACTGACATCACTGCCGCCGATGCTGCAGATGCCTTAGGCGTCAGCATTTGGGCCGTGCCCCTCGGTGGACTAGGAGCCCTATGGAGCTGGCGCACCCGCCACCGCCCCCGACGCTACGTGCAGGTGGCGATCGCCATTGGCATGGTTGCCGCCCTGGGCGTATTTCTCAACCGCGTTGCTTCAGGACAGGCCGACACCCGATTGGCCCTAGCTGAGCTGCTCATTCACCTGCAGGTGCTTCACAGCTTCGACCTGCCCCGCCGCAAAGACCTGGGCTACTCCATTGTCATTGGCCTCATTCTCATGGGCGTGGCGGCAACCCTTAGCCAGACCATTGCCTTCGCGCCACTGTTGCTGCTATTTGTGGTCATTGGTTTGCCCACCCTGGCGCTAGACTACCGCTCTCGACTAGGCTTGCCCGTGACCCAGCGGCCATTAAACCTGAAGCAGCTGCCGTTACGGCAGTGGGGCGGATTGTTTGCTGCTGTGCTAGCCATTGGACTGGTGATCTTCATCAGCTTGCCCCGTCTCGGCAGCTATCAGATCAGATCCCTTCCAGTGAGCGCCGCCATTGACTTCAACGGCAGCTTTGACGGCCAGACCATCATCAATCCAGCCTACAGCCGCGGTGACGGGGAGGGCGAAGAAAACGGAACAGGCTTCTCTGAGACGGGGACGGGCGCGCCAGGGACGGTGGACCAGTCCTCCTACTACGGCTTCAACAGCCGCATGAACCAGAACCTGCAGGGGGAGATGACGACGCAGGTGGTGATGCGGGTGCGGGCTCAAGCGCCAGGCTTTTGGCGGGTGCTGGCGTTTGAGCGCTATACCGGTTTGGGGTGGGAGGCACTCTACGATGAGAGCGAGATGGCAGTCCTGTCCCGCCCCCGCTGGGCGCTGCAGTTTTACCTGCCCCGACAGACCACGCTCGCGGGACGAGAGGTGGTGCAAACCTACACCATGGCCGCCGATTTCCCCAACCTGCTGCCTGCCCTCTATCAACCAACCCAGCTCTACTTCCCCTTAGAGCAAGTGGCCGTTGATGGCGGGGGCAGTTTGCGATCGCCTGTCGCCCTTTCCAAGGGCATCACCTACACCGTGGTGTCTGAGGTACCCAGCCGCGATCGCACCCAGATCAACCAGACCACAACCCAGTACCCTGAGGCAATTCGCCAGAGCTACCTGCAGGTGCCCGAAGAACTATTGCCTGCGGTGCGCCAGCTCACCCGCGAGATTTTGGCCGATGCGCCTAATCCGCTGACTCATCCCTACGAGCAAACGCTATATCTGGCGCAATACCTGAAGCAGAACTACGCCCTCAAGCAAGAGCTGCCGTTTTTTGGCGCAGGGGATGACCTAGTGAGTGCCTTCTTGTTCGAGCATGAGGGGGGCCAGCCCGACCATTTCTCCAGCGTGCTGACTATCATGCTGCGCTCTATTGGGGTGCCCGCTCGCCTTGTTACCGGCTTTGGCCCCGGAGAGTTCAACCCATTCACCGGGCTCTATGTGGTGCGCAACACCGATGCCTACGCGCTGACAGAAGTTTACTTTGGCGAGGCCGGTTGGTTTAACTTTGACCCCATTCCTGGCCATGAGACCATTCCCCCCGCCCCCCAAGCCCCCCAAACCTTCAGTCTGCTGCGGCAGTTTTGGCGCTGGGTGGCGGGATGGCTTCCGCCGCCTGTGGTGGGGTGGCTTCGCGGCAGCGTGACCCTGGCCATGGACCTGCTTGGCCGCAGCATGAACTGGCTGAGGACGCTGCTATTCCAGGGCCGGGGTAACCTGCTGCCTCGGGCGATCGCGCTGCTGGGTTTGGGCGTTGTGCTGTGGGGTCTCGGCTTGTCTGGGCTGCGGCTGCGGCGCTGGTGGCAGCTGCGACGCCTGCCGCAGCCCGAGGCAATTTACCAGCGCATGGTGGCCTGGACCGGCGATCGCGGCATTCCAAAACGGGTCTATCAAACGCCGCTGGAGCATGCCGCCCTCGTGGGCGATCGCCTGCCGCAGTCGGTGGCATCGGCGGTGGACGCCCTATCCCAACGCTATGTCCAATGGCGCTACGGCGGCGCACCGGCGGATCTCCCTCAAATGCGACTGCTGCTGCGCCAGATTAAGCGATCGCGGCAGCGTCACTCTCAGCGCTAGCCTAAATCAGGCATGAATCGTCGCCACGGATCCACCATCAACGCGATAGTTTGCGCCGACGACAAAGCTCGACTGCTGGGAGCAGAGGAAGGTGATCACCGAGGCCACTTCCTGAGCTTTACCGCGCCGCTGCAGCTCTAGGTGGGGCCGCTTCTCTTTGAGGAAGGAGGCGATCGCCTCGTCAAAGTCGGTGCCTTTTTTCTCAGCCCGCTGGGACATCATGGCGTCTGTCATGGGGGTGGCGATGAAGGCTGGCGAGACGGAATTCACTAGCACGCCATCCTTCGCGTAAGCCTTAGAGAGGTTCTTCGCGAAGTTAAGCACTCCTGCTTTTGCGGCGCAGTAGGGCATCTCATCGGTGTAGGGCTGTACGGCGTCTTCTGAGGAAATCAGCACTACCCGTCCCCAGCCCGACTGGCGCATCAGGGGAATGAACACCCGGCAGAGCCGAACGGCGGCCATCAGATCTACTTCCAGAGCTTCATACCAGTCCTCATCACTGATTTCGAGAAAGTCCCCGGTCGCCCCAGTGATGCCCGCACAGTTGACCAAAATATCGAGGGTGCCGTAGCGCTCAACCAGCTGATCTTTTGCAGACTTGACCTGGGCTAAATCCCGTAGGTCTGCCTGAATG
>JBARYO010000169.1:0-3035 GCA_049647905.1 Elainellaceae cyanobacterium
TTGGTCTACTATCCTGCAGAATCAAACTCAGCAGTTATCGCACAGGATCTAAAGTAACGTGGCATCAATCATAGGCACCAATAACCGAGACATCCTTGAAGGCACCGGTAGCTCCGACACTATTACCGGCTTGAACGGTAGCGATGTCATTTTTGGATTGGGTGGTGATGATGCCCTCATCGGGGGCGCAGGGGACGACTTCATTGAAGCGGACGTTGGCGATGATATTGCCATTGGTGATGCCGGTCGCGATCGCCTCCGGGGGGGCAGCGGTCGCGATCGCCTCGCCGGGGGGGAAGGCAACGACGACCTCCAGGGCGATAGCGGCAACGATACTCTCTTCGGCGACGGCGGCAACGACGACCTCAACGGCGGATTTGGCAACGATGACCTAGACGGTGGTCCTGGGGACGATCGCCTCCTAGGCGGTGCGGGCAGCGACATGCTCGCCGGGGGCGATGGTGACGACATCTTGCTTGGGGGCGACGGTCAAGACACGTTGCTGGGCAATGATGGCAGCGATACGCTCCGGGGGGGCGACAACGCCGACAGGCTCCGGGGGGACGATGGCAACGACACCCTGAAGGGCGATGGCGGCGCCGACGTGCTCCGAGGCGATCGCGGCAACGATGACTTGAACGGTGGTCAGGACAATGACGACCTCCAGGGCGGCGCAGGCAATGACAGCCTCAGCGGCGGGCGTGGAGACGATCAGCTCAAGGGCGGTGACGGCGACGACCAGCTCAACGGCAATGCTGGTAACGATGTTGTGGATGGTGATGCTGGAGACGACCAGCTGACTGGCGGCAGCGGTAATGACATCCTCATTGGTGGACGGGGTGACGACGAGTTGGACGGTAGCGCTGGCGACGACAGTCTAGACGGAGGCGGCGGTAACGACAGCCTTAACGGAGGCGGCGGTAACGATACCCTCAATGGATCTGTTGGACAAGACGACCTCTTTGGTGCCCTCGGTAACGATCGCCTGCTCGGTGGCGGTGGTAACGATACTCTCAATGGGGGCGGCGGTAATGACATCCTCAACGGAGGCCAAGGGCAAGATGACCTCAATGGCGGCGGTGGCGATGATATCTACATCGTTGATGCGGGAGATACCATCACAGAGGCGGGCACAGAGGCGGGCGGTGGTCTAGACACCGTTTTCGCCAGTACTCGCATCGCCCTGAGCCGCAACGTGGAAAATCTCACGCTAACCGGCAACGCGTCCGTCGACGGCACCGGCAATGCCAGCGACAACCGCCTTACGGGCAATGGGGGGCGTAACCAACTGCAGGGGGAGGCGGGCAACGATTTGATCCTTGGCCTAGGCGGTAACGATCGCCTCTTGGGCGGCGCCGGCAGCGACAACCTCCAAGGGGGCATCGGAGCCGATCGGCTAACTGGCGGCGCGGGTCGCGATGCGCTTTCGGGCGGTGTGGGGCGCGATCGCTTCATCTTCGAGGCCCCCAGTGATGGCCGCGATCGCATCCTTGACTTCACGGCCAGCGATGACCGGATTGTGGTCTCCCGCAGCGGGTTTGGCCGACGGGGTCTACGCCAGGGAACCCTGGCGGCGTCGCGATTCACCCTGGGGAGCCGGGCCTCAGACGCTGGCGATCGCTTTATTTTTGATGGGGCCAGAGGGCTGCTATTCTTTGATGCTGACGGGACGGGTGGTCAGCAGCAGCGGGCGATCGCCCGACTCAACGTGGGGACGCTGACCGCCGCATCGATCGTGGTGTCTGCTTAAGGTTTTGGGCATCTAACGTCTATCCCTATACAGATTGTGTTGAAGGCGAAAAAAGACTACCCTAGGCCCATGCTCCGATTGTCTATTTGCCCTTAGCCCTATGACCTCCCGACGGTCCTCATCCCCCCGAAAGCCCTCATCCAGCCGCACCTTTCGAGCCCGTCCCCTACCCAAGCGGCAGCCCCAATCCCCGGCAGCGAGCCCAGGGGACCATGGACTATGCTGCCCCCGCTGTGACAGTGACGCCCATCTGCAGTCTTTGGGGCAACGGTATGGAAAGCGATCGCTGCCGAGCTATGGTGATTTGGTTGATCACTGGCTGGGGCGCGGTCCTAAGTCGCGACGCGGCGAGCGCCTGAGCGCGCCACCGCGGGATCCCGTTGGGCTGGGCTGTGTTGCTTTGGGCGGTATGGTGGGAGCGGCAGCTATTGGAGCGGCAAGTTTGCCGGTGTTGGGCGTGACCGCTGGCGTGACGGCCTATGCCCGCCACCGGGTCACGAAGCGCTACAGCCGGGTGTATGCGCCGGAGTACCGCAAGTGGTCGCGATCGCTCTATTGTGAGCAGTGCGACATTGTGTTTCAGCCTGATGATGTGCTCCCAGAGTAGGGCTTGACTGAGACTGAACGGGAAAAGATGCTGTCCAACCAGCTCTACCGGGCGGCTGATCCAGAGCTGATGGCTATGCGGTTAGCGGCTCGACGGCAGCTCCACCGATTCAATACCCTATCCCCCAATGGGGACCAGCGACGGCAGGACATTGTGCGATCGTTGTTGGGTTCGATTGGTCCAGGCTTTGAGATCAATGCCCCGTTTCACTGCGACTATGGTAGCCACATCCGAGCGGGCCGGAATCTCTATATCAATGTCAACTGCACTATTTTGGACTGCAGCTGGGTGACCCTCGGTGACGATGTGTTGATTGCCCCTAACGTACAGATTTACACGGCTTACCACCCGCTGAATCCGAATGTGCGTCGCACTGGGCTTGAACAAGCCGCCCCCATCACCATCGGCAATACGGTTTGGTTGGGGGGCGGCGTGGTTGTCTGCCCTGGCGTTATCATTGGCGATGATGTCACCATTGGCGCGGGCAGCGTTGTGACGAAAGACATCCCCGCTGGGGCGATCGCGGTTGGAAATCCCTGCCGTGTCATTCGACTGCTCGACAGGGACCAATCATGTTAGCCATCTTCGCTCAATGCTCGGCGGGACTTCCGTGGGCACAGCGATCGCCTCCGTAACCCGACGCTCTACTAAGCGCTACGCGATGCCCATATCCGGCTC
>JBARYO010000170.1:0-2192 GCA_049647905.1 Elainellaceae cyanobacterium
GCTCCACCAGCTGCGATCGCTATTTGCCGACATGCAGCAAGCTCTCATCGCCTACTCCGGCGGCGTCGATAGTGCCTTAGTGGCCAAAGTTGCCTATGACGTCCTAGGCGATCGCGCCTTGGCCATCACCGCAGACTCTCCCTCTCTATTGCCAGAAGATCTAGAAGCGGCGCGGCAGCAGGCGGAGAGTATTGGGATTCGCCACGAGATTGTCCACACCCATGAGATGGACAATCCCAACTACGCTAGTAACCCCGTCAACCGCTGTTATTTTTGCAAGAGTGAACTGCACGATACCCTCAAGCCCCTAGCCCTAGAACGGGGCTACCCCTATGTGGTGGACGGCGTCAACGCTGACGACCTGCAGGACTACCGCCCCGGCATTCAAGCCGCAAAAGAGCGGGGAGCGCGATCGCCCTTGGCGGAGGTAGGCATCACCAAGCTAGAGGTACGGCAGATTTCCCGACAGCTGGGCCTAGACTGGTGGGACAAGCCCTCTCAACCCTGCCTCAGCTCCCGGTTTCCCTATGGAGAGGCGATTACTGTTGAAAAGCTGCGGCGAGTGGGGCAGGCAGAACGGTATTTGCGGAATTTGGGCCTTCGGGATTTGCGGGTGCGCTCGGATGGCGATACCGCCCGAATTGAGCTACCGCCGGAGGAGATTACAACGTTCGTGGTTAATACTGACCGAGAGGCTATGGTGGCAGCGTTTCAGGACATGGGCTTTTTGTATGTGACTCTGGACTTGGAGGGATACCGCAGCGGCAAGCTGAACCGGGTGCTGAACGTTTCCTAGATGTCCGTCACGTCACCTTAGCCAAGGCGTACTCACTGTGGGTATACCAGCGCTCCTTGTATACCAGCAGCGTCAGGCGATCGCACAGAAACTCAAATTGCACCGGACGGTCCTGTAGTTCGTCCCAGATGCGGCGAAAGAGCGTTGGCGATAGGTTGCGGGAGGCAACGGTAACGTGAGGGGAGTAGCCACGGTTGGCCGTGGGGTCAACGATGTTGAGCTGCGCGGCTAGGTGATGGGCAACCCCAGCCTGCAGGCCCAGCAGCGCCTCAGTTTTGTTGACATTGAGATAAACAACACGGGGCTTAAATGCGCCAAATCCACTGAGGCTGACGGGAACAGGGGGATGGGCGGCGGCGATCGCCTTAACTTCCTGACCTAAAGCATCTAGCGATTGGGCATCTGTCTTCCAAAGAAACGGGGGCTGTAGGGTGATGTGGGGGGCGGCCTTGGCGGTACGGGTGCGGTAGCGATCGCCTAGTTCAGCAATGACGCGGTTGGCATAGGTCTCTACCTCTAGCGGCAGCAGCAGAGCAACGAAAAAGCGGGCAGATAGACCAGATGAGCCGGGCATTGATATTGATAGTGCTGAGAGTTGGTATCAGCCACCATAGTGGATCTCGCTAAATGTAGCTAGACAGGCTTTGCATTGCTGGGGAAGGATGTCAAAGTGAGGGGGTAGCAGTCGTAACGGGGGAAAACGAATGGCAACCATTGCCGTAATTGACTATGACATGGGCAATTTGCACTCGGCCTGCAAAGGCATTGAGAAAGCCGGTGGCCATCCTCAGATTACTGACAAAGCCCACGAAATCCTCAGCGCTGATGCCGTCATTCTTCCAGGGGTGGGAGCCTTTGACCCAGCGGTGCAGCACCTGAGAGCGAGGGACTTGGAAGGGCCGATTCAAGAGGCGATCGCCAGCGGCAAACCCTTCTTGGGCATTTGCGTCGGGCTGCAGCTTTTGTTCGACGGGTCTGAAGAAGGCCAAGAGCCTGGGCTGGGCATCGTCCCTGGCATGATTCGCCGCTTTCGCCCAGAGCCTAGCATCACCATTCCGCAAATCGGCTGGAACCAGCTTGATATGACGCAGCCTGACTTGGCGCTGTGGGATCAGCTGCCGACGAACCCCTGGGTCTACTTCGTCCACTCCTACTACGCTGACCCCATCGACCCGGCTTATATCGCCGCCACCGTTACCCACGGGTCTCAAGTGGTGACGGCGGCGATCGCTAAGGATAACCTGTGCGCGGTCCAGTTCCACCCCGAAAAGTCCTCTACTGCAGGCCTGCAGCTGCTAGCTAACTTTGTCCATAAGGTAGGACAGACGGCTGTAGCAGCCTAGCGGTTCCTCAGATCACCATACGTCGCCAATGACCCTCCGCATTTACGGCAACC
>JBARYO010000171.1:0-11735 GCA_049647905.1 Elainellaceae cyanobacterium
CAGCGATACCCGCCGCTTCGACTCATCGAGGGCAATGATCATGGCCCGAATTGGCTTACCCGACTCGAACAGCTCGTCTAGAGACGAGACAAAGTTTTTGCTCACCTGGTTGATATGCAGCAGTCCCGTGATGCCATCAAAGTCAACAAACACGCCAAAGGGTTTAACGCCAGATACCCGACCGTCGACCAGCTGACCTACCTCAAGCTGACCTAAGCTAGCCGCCTGCCGGGCCAGCCGTTGTGAGAGCACCAGCCGCCGCCGCTCCGGCTCGACTTCAAGGACACTCACCGTCAAGACGCTACCGACCAGAGCCTCAAGGTCATGGCGCTCCACCAAGTGCGACCTGGGCACAAAGCCCCGCACCCCTTGAGCATTAACCGTAACGCCGCCTTTGTTAACGCCGCTGACCCTAACCTCAATGGTTTCTTCCGTATCTAAGATGGCGCTGAACTGATCCCACAGTCGCTTAATTTCGAGCTGCCGCAACGATAGGGTTACTTGACCCTCTGCGTTTTGCTCTTTGATGATTAGGAAGTCGCGCTCTTCCCCGACGGGCAAAATGTCTGCTAAATTTGCTCCAGTTCTCAGCGTTGCTTCGTCTTTGGGCAAGTAGGCTGTGGCTTTACCGCCAATATCGACGTAAATGCCGTCTGCCTCGTGACTGTAAATACTGCCATGCACAACATCCCCGCGCTGCTGAGACGCATCGTGCTGCTCTAATGCTTTTGCAAAATCATCGGACGAAAAGGACAAGTTAACCTCCTAGGAGCGTTTCCAGGGTGGACGGTGTACCCTCGTCGCTCGCGTTCTTACCGCCTGCATTCTCATTACCGTCTGCGGTGCTACTATCTAACGCCTCAACGGAACTAGTCGCTGGCAGCGCTTGGATAGAATCATTAGCATAGAACAATCGGGTACGGAGCGTCCAAAATACTGAGAACGTTCCTAATATAATCAATTCTTTATGATTTGAGCGTTAAGTAAGGTGACGGGTCTACTGAAGTAATCGCTTAAACAGATCGAGCACCTGCTTCCATGCTTTCGCCGCAGCCTCAGGACAATAGCTGTCGCGGCGATCGCAAAAGAAGCCATGGCCAGCATTGTCATAGCGAAAGATGCGGTGCGGCACCCCTGCAGCGGTCAAGGCTGCCTCAATTTGGGTTACTTCTGCTTCAGGGATGCTGGCATCGTCTTTGCCAAAGAAGCCGTATAGCGTTCCTGAGATTTGAGGCGTGCGCGTCACGGTAGGCGACTCTTCTCCGGGGCACCAGGTGGCGATGCCAGCCCCATAGAAGGACGCCGTTGCGGTGATGCTCGGCAATGTTGCCGCTAGGTAGGCCACATGCCCACCGAAACAGAACCCAATGCAGCCCACCTTCCTATATGTTCCCATATGGCTCTGGAGGTGCTCAACAGCGGCTTGGACATCTAGCAGCAGCTCGCTGGCCGCTGTATGCACCTTGTACTCGCGGCCAACCCGGATGTCCTCAGGGGTGTAACCCGCCTCAAAATCAGCCACCTGCCGCTGATACAGCGCTGGCGCGATCGCCGCATAGCCGCAGCGGGCTAAGCCCTCAGTCACCTCGCGGATATGCTCATTGACGCCAAAAATTTCTTGCAGGACAACAACGCCAGCCACAGGAGATTCGTTCGGCATGGCCCGGTAGGCGGGGATAGTACTCTCCCCACTGATCAGCTGGACATACTGGGATTTGATCGGTGTTGACATGGCAGCGCATACTTTACAGGAGTTGATAGACGAGCGAAATGCCCTGACTGGGTGATGGTTGGTGCCAGCAATTTTTTTGTAGGATGGAACAAAATGATTACGGCCAATAAGTAAAGTGTCGATCGTTGGCAGCGGTCTTGTCCACCAATAGTTAAATCGATATAGCCGACATTGGGCTAGGCCAGCAGGAGACTGTTTCTCTGTAGGGTGCTCTGTAGGGATCTAGAGAAAATCGCTCCAACGGGTAATTTTTCCATCGGTTACAGTTCTCGTCGCTTGTCGGTCTCATCAGCTACAGTACAACCAGTCATCATCAATTGGCTTCGGATTTTAAGGTGGCTTTGGAGGGTTTGCCATGGTTCAGTTTCATATTCAGTCTGATAGCGAGATTCCTGCCTCCACGCAGCTCTTCAACCAGATTCGCTTTGCGATCGCCTCCCGTCAGTTTCCGCCGGGGCATCGACTGCCCAGCACCCGGCAGCTCGCCATGCAAACGGGCTTACACCGCAACACGATTAGCAAGGTCTACCGGCAGCTTGAAGACTTGGGCATCGTCAACGCCCAGGCGGGATCGGGGATCTATGTGCGGGCCCAGGCTGACGACGGCAATTCTCCCCATTCTCCCCTGTTCGAAAAATTTCCCGAGTCCCACCAGCTGGTGCAAAAAAGCCTAGACGATCTGCTGAACCAGGGCTGCTCCTTAACCCAGGCTCGGGAGCTATTTCTCTCTGAAATTGACTGGCGGCTGCGCTGCAGCGCTCGGGTTCTGGTAACAGCCCCGCAGGGCGATATCGGGGCCGGAGAGCTGATCGTGCAAGAGCTGGAGAAGGCGCTGCGGATTCCGGTGCAGCTGGTTCCCCTTGAGGAGCTGGGTACCGTCCTCGACCAGACCCGATCCGGAACCGTGGTCACCACTCGGTATTTCATCGGTGAAGCTAAGGCGATCGCCGAACCCAAATCGGTGCGGGTTATTCCCGTCGATATCTACGATTACAGCAAAGAAATTCAGGTGATTACCAAGCTTGGTGATGGGAGTTCTGTTGGCCTTGTCAGCCTTAGCTCCGGCATTTTACGGGCGGCGGAGGTGATCATCCACAGTCTGATGGGGGATGAGCTGTTGGTGTTGACGGCTAAAGCCGACGACGAGTACAAGCTAACGTCCATTGTCCGGGCGGCCCAGACCATTATTTGTGATCGGGCAAGTCACGATAGGGTGAAGGCGGCAATCCAAGCGGTCCGGGATGACTTGATTCGGTCGCCGCAAATTCTGTGCTGCGAAAACTACATCGGGGAAAAGTCAATTAATTTGCTCAAGCGTGAATTGGGCCTAGAGTAGCGCTAGAATAACGGTTCAGTGCTTAAGCTGGTCAGCAATTTGATTAGCTTGTCGCCGACTTTTTCCGACCTTTGCTCTACACCCCATGGCTGACACCTATACCGTTGAGATCCAGCACCAAGGCACCACCCACACCATCGATGTGCCCAGCGATCGCATCATCTTAGATGTGGCGCTTGAGCAGGGCCTTGAGCTGCCCTATTCCTGCAGCGCTGGGGTTTGCACCACTTGCGCTGCCCTCATTTCGGATGGTGAGGTAGATCAGGGCGATGCTGCTGGCATTGGCCGCGATATTCAAAAGCAAGGGTACGTCTTGCTCTGCAGCGCTTATCCCCGCTCCAATCTTAAGATTGAGACCGAAAAGGAAGACGAGGTTTATCACTTGCAGTTCGGTCAATTCCAGTCGTAAGCCGGACCGCCTTCACTACCCCTCCCATCCTCTTGTGACCCAGGCCCACCGACCGATCGCACTGCAGTTTGTCACCCTAAACGTACCGCTGCAGCCCACCCATACCCTACGCGATCGCATTGAGATGGCACTGGGGCAGTTGGGTGCTCCCCTGCGCTGGGCCATTACGGCAGTAGACAATGACGTGGCCCTTATCGAAGCTGTTATTCGGCATGAATAGGGCACCATTCACCACGATGCTCATTGTTCCAACGGGCATTGGCGCTGCGGTGGGGGGCTATGCTGGCGATGCGCTGCCGGTGGCTAAGGCCGTGGCCCAGATCTCTGACCATCTGATCACTCATCCCAACGTCCTCAACGGGGCACAGCTGTACTGGCCTATGGACAATGTCCTTTACGTTGAGGGCTATGGTCTCGATCGCTTCGCGGCGGGAATATGGGGACTCCAGCCTGTGCGCCAAAATCGCGTTGGCCTATTGTTAGATGCCGCTATCGAGACTGATTTGCGGCTGCGCCATCTCCAGGCGGCAGATGCGACCCGCGCCACATTGGGGTTGACCCTGACGGACTACGTCGTTACCGACGCTCCGCTAGGGGTGACGCTCAAAACGTCAGCCTCCGGCGCAACATGGGGCACCATTGAGCGCCCCGATAGCCTGCTAAGGGGTGTAGAAGCGCTCGTTGACACCGCAGGCGCAGAGGCGATCGCTGTTGTGGCCCGCTTCCCCGATGATGAGGGCAGCGACAGCCTCCAAGCTTATCGCCAGGGCTATGGGGTCGATCCGTTAGCGGGGGCAGAAGCGGTAATCAGTCATTTAGTTGTGGAACACTTCGGCCTGCCTTGCGCCCATGCTCCCGCGCTAGAGCCGTTGCCCCCCGAACCCAGCATTTCTCCCCGTGCCGCCGCCGAGGAGCTGGGCTACACGTTTTTGCCCTGTGTGCTGGTGGGTCTCAGTCGTGCCCCTCAGTTTGTCTCGAAGCCGCAATCCACCGTCGGCACTATGCTGGGGACATCTACTCTGTGGGCCAACGACGTCGATGCCGTCATCGTTCCCGCCTCCGCCTGTGGGGGTAGCGCCACGTTGAGCTTGGGCGATCGCCAGACCACCATCATCGCTGTACAGGAAAACAGCACCAGAATGGTGGTATCTCCAGCTGCTGTAGGACTCCCAGCAATATCTGTAGAATCGTATCTGGAGGCATTGGGAGTACTAGTGGCCCTAAAGGCAGGATTACAGCCCATGAGCCTGCGTCCCCATATTGCTCCGCTTCGCCAGCTGCAACGGCACGAACCCGATCCCCTATGAACCACCAGCCTGCTACCCCTGATCCCAATAGCCCTCCCCTCAGCCGCATACAGGTACTAGCTGCCATGGGCATTACAGCGGTCATCTTGCTGGTGATTATTCAAGTGTGGCGCGTTGTTGGTGCACCCGTCATGTTTCCCCTGGGCTGGAGCTGGCAAAATGGTCTACTCGGCTTTGGGCTTGGCATCGGAATTACGACAAGCAGTGGCGGCGTTTACCGGCTTTGGCCCGCCTACCGCGCTAGCGCCGATCGCTATGTTCGGATGGTGCTCGGTCCTCTCGTGTGGCCCGATCTCATCTGGCTCGGGCTGCTGCCGGGAACGAGTGAGGAGTTGCTGTTCCGAGGGCTGCTGCTGCCGGCATTCGGCATGAACTGGGTAGGTGTGGGCCTATCGAGCCTTTGTTTTGGCCTGATGCACTTTAGCGGCATCCAGCAGTGGCCCTACATCGTTTGGGCCAGCATCATCGGAGTGGTGTTGGGGATAAGCGCGATCGCCACGGGCAGTCTGCTGGTGCCGCTGGTCGCTCATGTGACGACAAATATTGTGTCGGGCTGCCTCTGGAAGCTGATGCAAACGTAAGCCTTTTTCCTCAAGGTAGCGAGGCTTAGCTGGAAACTTCAGCCATCTCAATAACTTGACCTTCCCAATCCTTCACTAGGAAATTGAGCGGCTCCTCTCGGCGAATTTTGTGCTTCACTCCATGGGTCTGAACCCGCATCAGCACCTGCTCAAGACAGTCGCGGTCAAAGCAAACGTGACGCTGCTGCGACTTGGTGCCTAAGTTAGCACCAGACACAATGTGGAGCTGCGTATTTTTCTTCAGCTGATACCACAGACCATCGGGCGCGTCGTGGTAAGTTGCGCCGCTGAAGCCCCCGCCAGCATAGAGCGGGTCAACGGATGCCCCCAAGGTCTGCTCGTAGTTGTAGTAATAATGCAGGGGGACATCCGCAGCCTGGAGCGCCAGCATGTCCTCGTAAAAGTGGCGCGCCACCTCTAGATCAGAGACCATTAGCGTGTAGACCTTGGGGGCACTCGTCAGAAACATCCACATCGCGCCAGCATAGGCGACGAGCAGCATCACCATGATGCCCTGAGTCGATAGCAATCCGTCGATGGGAAACGCTGCAAGCATAGCTGAAGAATATAGTGACATTACAAGTGCTAGGGTTTGAAAACCACTACTTAGTAATCAGTAAACATACGGCTCAACGACGCAAGATTATGCGTAACGTAGGTCGGTTATTCCCTATTCTACCAACCTGCCTCGGGAGCTGCTAAACACTCTTTCACGGCAGCCAGTCCAAGATCAGTGCGTTTACTCGTTCTGGAAACTCATCATGGGGGCAATGCCCCGTGTCAGGAATGCTCTCGAACGTGACCTGACCAGGCTTTTGCTGCGCTAATTCTTGGTAGACGGCCGCTCCGCTAATCGGTGTCCAGGGGTCAGCCTCACCCCACAGCACCAGCAGGGGCTGGTGAATTTGAGGCAGCAGCTCTTGAGGGCGTGGCCCAGGAGGAGCCGTCAAAATTGAGGCAAATACAGCCTGGGCTCCAGGGTCACAGGAGGGCTGATACAGAATATCAATTAGCTCATCGGTGACAGCATCAGGATTACAGTACACTTGCTTCAGCGTGGCACGGAGCCGTCGCTTCTGGCGAATGCGGTTGAACATAAACGGTCCAAGGACTGGAGTGCTGACCACCTTGGAAAAAGTTCCCATGACAAACCGGAGAGGCGGTGATAGCTCATCGGGACGGTGGTTGAGGCCACCTGCGCAGTTGAGCAATACTCCCGCTGTCGCTAAGTCCGGCTGATGGGCCAGAAGCATCAACGTCAACAAGCCACCGATGGAGTTCCCGATAAACACAGCTGGAGCTTGGACCTTTTCTCGGCAGAAATCAGCCAGCATGGCTTCCCACAGCTCTAAGCTGTAGGCCAAGTTAGGCTTCGCCGACGCGCCAAACCCCAGCATATCGATAGCGAAGACCCGATAGCCAGCATCCGCCAAAACGGGAATGTTTTTGCGCCAGTGGCCAATGGACGCGCCAAAGCCGTGAATCAAGACTAAAGGGTCTCCCTGTCCAGCGATCGCATAGCGGATGCGGTGTCCCCGCCAGGTCCAGTCCAGTTCTTGATAGGGGACGCTTAGAGATGGAGTGCTAGGGCGTTGGGGCACGGTTCAGTTACATTACTTTACAGATGCCTTCATTTTACGACATTGCTGGCTCAGCTGGCATGGCTCGGCTCGGCTGACTTGTCTGCCTGGGTTCCGCTATCGGTGGGCAGGTAGAGCTGCATTACCTGCCCAATGGCTAGACGCGACTCCGCCTTCAGAGTTAAGGGGGAGGTGTGGCCATAGCTCAGATGCTCTGCTGCCGCGCAGCCAATCATCGCTGCGTTGTCGGTGCAATATTGCAGGGGCGGAAAGATTACCCGGATGCCGTGGGGCTGTGCCGCCGCCTGAAGCTGATGCCTTAGGCCACTGTTGGCGGCAACGCCACCGCCAACCGCAATGGTGTTCAGGTCATGGTCTCGGGCACAGGCGATCGCTCGCTTGGTGAGAGCACGGGCAACCGCAGCCTGAAAGCTAGCTGCTATATCGACCACAGGCAATGGCTCTGCCGACGTTTGCAATTTCTGAGTCAAGCGCAGCACAGCGGTTTTGAGGCCGCTAAAGCTGGAGTCATAGGGATGAAAACCACCCTGAGGCAGGGAGATATTGCCCTCTGGCAGAGGAAAGCGGGTACTGTCTCCCTGTTGCGCTAGCCTGTCAATAGCTGGACCACCCGGATAGCCTAATGCCAGCAGCCGCGCCACCTTGTCAAAGGCTTCACCAGCAGCGTCATCCCTGGTCCGGCCCAAGCTTACGTAATCGCCACAGCTCCTGACATGAATCAGGCTCGTATGGCCACCTGAGACTAAAAGGCATAGGAAGGGAGGCTGAAGGGACGGATCGGTAAGATAAGATGCGTAGATATGCCCTTCCAGGTGATGTACGCCGATCAATGGCTTACCATGCACCATCGCCAGGGTTTTAGCCGCCGTTACGCCTACCAGCAGAGCGCCCACCAAGCCTGGGGCACAGGTGACGGCGACACCGTCAATTTCGCTCCAAGTCGCCTGGGCTTGATCGAGCACTTGGGCGATCGCCTGGTTAAGAATTTCGACATGCTGTCGGGACGCCACCTCAGGCACCACGCCCCCGAAGCGAGCATGGGTGTCAATCTGACTCGACACCACACTGGCAAGAATATTACGATCCTTAACAATTGCGACGGCTGTTTCATCACAACTTGTTTCGATTGCTAAAACTTTCGTCATTCACTCCCCCTCTTAATGTAGGGTAATAAACCAGCAGGATGCTTTTCAATGCTGGATTATAGCCAAGGGTACCGTCAGCAAGATTACGTTGTAAACAGCCTCAGGTAGGTGCCGATGTCAGTCGGTATAGCTCCGTTCTGGGTAGGCCAACCTAGGCTGTTAGGTCAAGCGCTACATTCAGTGTAAGGATCCTGCATAATCTAGGTCGTACAGTTCCTAATCCGTTTTGTACGTATTGCGCGTTATTGAGGAAAATGAGTCTATGCGTAACTGTTTTGCTGTCATATTAGCGCTTTGCCTCTGGCTTGGCGTTGCTGCACCTGCCTCTGCAGATGTGGCTGGCCTAACACCCTGCAACGAATCGCCAGCGTTCCAAGCGCGTGCGGCAGCGGCTAGCACGCCTCAAGCCCAGCGACGGTTCGATCTCTATGGAAGTTCAAATGTCCTGTGTGGCCCTGAGGGACTGCCTCATTTGGTCGTGGACGGTAGCTTGGATCATGCGGGCGAATTTATAATTCCGAGTATTTTGTTTCTCTACATTGCCGGCTGGATTGGCTGGGCTGGCCGAGCTTACCTGATCAAGATCCGCGACGAGAAGAAGCCTGAAGAGAAGGAAATCATTATTGACGTCCCTCTCGCCCTAGGCATCATGCTGGCTGCGCTGGCATGGCCTCTAACGGCTGTTAAGGAATTTCTCAGCGGTGAACTTGTGGCATCTGAAGAGACTATTCCCATCTCGCCGCGCTAGACGTGGTCCAGTCGCAACAGTTGGTCGAGCCAGTAGCTCTATTCAAAGACCTAGCTCGAACATCCAGTATCTACATCGGTTTCAAGCGTTGTTTAGGAGAATCCTATGGACAAGAATAATCTTTTGACGTATCTGTCTACCGCGCCGGTAATGGCAACCCTGGCAACATTCGTTGCAGCGGGTGTGCTCATTGAGTTCAACCGCTTTTTCCCCGATTTGCTATTTCATCCGTAACCCAGCAGCGCCGCGATCGCGATGCAAACTGGGTAACCCTCCAGCATAGCTCTGCCCTGGAGAGTTAGGTAAACCACTAGGAAGCCTCTGATCAGCTTATTCCCCCTGAATCAGAGGCTTCCTAATGCAGGGGAAACTTCACCATCTTGGTCACTGCTTCCGTTGTCCTCTCTAGCTGGGGTTTGCACGGCCAGCACCGCATCGTCGTCAGCCGGAGCCGAGCTGCCGATATTGTTGTCAGCGCCTGCTTCCGCCATCATCAATGGCTTGCGGGTAAAGCTTAGGCTCTTGTCATCCCGCTCAACGAGGATAACGTCCCCTTCCTCGAATGCGTTTTCCAAAATTCTTGTTGCTAGCGGGTTTTCCATCTCTCGCTGAATAGCACGCTTGATGGGTCGCGCACCATAGGCTGGGTCATATCCCACTTCGGTAATATAGTCCTGGGCTGCGGCTGTGACCTCAAGGCCAAGCTTCTGTTCTGACAGCAGTTTGTGGAGCCGCTTGAGCTGGATGCTAACAATCTGTCGCAGCTCGTCTAAGCGCAACGGATGGAAGAGAATAAGGTCATCAATGCGGTTGAGGAACTCGGGCCGAAAGTGCTTTCGCAGGGCTATCAGTACTCGCGATCGCATCACTTCATATTGAGAGTTGTCCCCTGACACATCTAAAATATGGTCACCGCCGATGTTGCTGGTCATCACAATGACAGTGTTTTGAAAATTCACCTGGCGTCCCTGTGCATCGGTGACCTGGCCGTCGTCTAGCACCTGAAGCAGAATATTGAATACATCGGGGTGCGCCTTTTCCACTTCGTCCAGCAGCAGAACGGAGTAGGGCCGACGACGAATGGCCTCCGAGAGCTGTCCCCCTTCTTCATAGCCCACATAGCCCGGAGGAGCCCCCACTAGCCGCGAGACGGCATGCTTCTCCATATACTCAGACATGTCAATTCGAACCAAGGCATCGCTGGAGTCAAACAAGAATTCCGCTAGGGTGCGAGCCAATTCTGTTTTGCCGACTCCGGTCGGTCCCATGAACAGAAACGAGCCAATGGGTCTGCCGGGATCCTTCATGCCCGCGCGGGCGCGGCGGATGGCAGCGGACACGGCGGCAACCGCTTCGTCCTGACCAATCACGCGCTCGTGGAGATGGGATTCCAGCTGAAGCAGCTTTTGCCGCTCAGACTCTAGCAGCCGATTGACGGGGATGCCGGTCCACTTAGCTACAATCTCAGCAATGTCCGCTTCGGTCACTTGCTGACGCAGGAGCGACGCCCCGCTTGACTGGATGTCAATTAGTGCCGCTTCTTTCGTCTCTAACTCTTGATGAATGGCCTCTAGACGGCCATACTTTAACTGAGCTGCCGTATTGAGATCGTAATCCCGCTCTGCCTTTTCAATCTGATGGTGAAGCTGCTCCTCTTCTTCCCGTAAAGCTTTGATTGTGTCTCTCGTCTGCTTTTCCGAGTCCCACTGGCTAGCGAGGCGATCGCGTTCTTGACTCAGCTCGCCGATTTCTAGCATGATGCGCTCCAGCTGCTTCGTCGTGCGGTAGCCGCTAGATCCATCGTCATCGCTTTCCCCTTCTAGGGAACGCTTTTCCATCTCTAGCTGCATCAACCGCCGCTCGACGGTTTCTAGCTCTTCCGGCTTGGAGGTATTCTCCATTTTGAGCTTGGCCGCCGACTCATCCACAAGATCGATGGCTTTATCAGGCAAAAACCGATCGGTAATGTAGCGATCGGACAGCTTTGCAGCGGCAACTAGCGCCGCATCGGAAATGGTGACATTATGGTGGGTTTGATACCGGTCTTTGAGTCCCCGCAGAATAGAAATTGTGTCGTCAACGCTGGGCTGATCGATGTAAACCTGTTGGAAGCGCCGCTCTAGCGCCGCGTCCTTTTCAATGTGCTTGCGATACTCATCTAGGGTGGTTGCGCCGATACAGCGCAGTTCGCCCCGCGCTAGCATCGGCTTGAGCAGGTTCCCGGCATCCACATTGGTTTGTCCGGCTCCAGCTCCAACGACGGTGTGCAGCTCATCAATGAACAGCACCACTTGCCCGTCTGAATCGGTCACGGCCCGCAGGACCGATCGCAGCCGGTCTTCAAAGTCTCCTCGATATTTTGCCCCTGCCACCAATGAGCCCATATCGAGGGAAATCAGACGGCGGTTTTTCAGGGACTCAGGCACATCACCATTGACAATGCGCTGGGCCAAGCCCTCGGCGATCGCCGTTTTACCCACGCCAGGTTCCCCAATCAGCACTGGGTTATTTTTGGTGCGTCGCGAGAGCACCTGAATCACGCGGCGAATTTCCTCGTCCCGGCCAATCACGGGGTCTAGCTTGCTTGCCGTCGCCTGCTCGGTCAAATCCCGCCCATATTTCTCTAGCGGATCATCTTTTTCACCACCGGACCCACTACCGCTAGATCCGTTGCTGGAGCTGCTGGCCTCCTGGGCCGCAGCAGCGGCTTTGAGCTGCCGCTGGCTTCGCAGTTCTGTTGCTATCGCGTCTAGGCGCGTCAAATCAATGCCGGCATTGCGAAATAGCCGTCGCCCAATGCGCTCATCTCGGGATAATGCCAGAACCAAGTGCTCTTCATCGATCGCTTCTGCACTTGAATTGTGGCGAATGCTGTC
>JBARYO010000172.1:0-4454 GCA_049647905.1 Elainellaceae cyanobacterium
ATGCCAACCCATCTGTCATCTTCGACGGCGTAAAATTTAGGTTAGATATCTTGATTTCTGCACCTAGCAAGCAGTCAGTAATATTTTCTGGTTCTTACTGCAAATGGTTTTCTGATGCCAGGTCGTATCTTTTTGAGACATTAACTTATGTTGGCGTAACCCCTAAGACTCGACATCTTAAATTAATTCCTAAAATCGGTACTGAGATGGCTCATAGTTCGTTAGAAAAAATTCTAGATAAGAAGCCTATCCGTAACTTCTTTGGTTCTGGTAGTAAAATTCTATACATCCATAGAGTAACTACTATGTTTATTAAATGTTTTGATTTTATTCCATATTTCTGGAACGAGACAGATGGTATCAAAAAATCAGAAGACTATAAACCATTTTTATTTCAAAATGACGAGCAGGCAAATGTTTCACTTGCCGTTTTTAATAGTTCAACTTTTTTCTTCTATTTCATTGCATTTGGCGATTGCTTTCATTGCGGAAAAGAATTTATCCAGTCCTTTCCATGCGAACTAGATAAGATACAAGGAAAAGCTAGAGAAAGTTTAGTATTGCTTGGTAAAGATTTAATGGAAGACTTGCAACAAAACTCAATTCGGCGGCTAGCTCAATCAAAAGCTACTGAAAAAGTGGAGTACGATGAGTTTTGGTCAAGACTCTCAAAACCCATCATTGACGAAATAGATCGCGCCCTTGCCCAACACTACGGCTTCACCGACGAAGAACTCGACTTCATCATCAACTACGACATTAAATACCGCATGGGTCGAGATAATGGAGGTGACGCATAATGGCAAAAGATCTGTTTCATGATGTGGTTAAAACGGCCCTGATCAAAGACGGCTGGCAAATCACCGACGATCCCCTTTTCCTCAAAGTAGGCGGTGTAGACTTCTTCATTGACCTCGGCGCAGAAAAACTACTCGCCGCCGAACGCGATGGCAAAAAAATCGCCGTCGAAATCAAAAGCTTCATTAACACCTCTAGCGTTGCTGATTTCCATCTCGCGATCGGGCAATTCATCAACTATAGAACCGCCTTAAAATTAAAAGACCCCGATCGAAAACTATTCCTCGCCATTCCAGACAACGCCTATGATAGTTTCTTCCAAAAAGAATTTCCCCGCCTGATCATTCAGGAATACCAGCTTGAATTATTTGTCTACGACATTGAAAACGAGGTAATTCTACAATGGCTACCCTAACTCCCCAATCTGAAACCTACCGCACCATCATCAAGCAACTCCTCACCCAATACGCAACCTACAAACCCTCCCACGGCGACATCGAAACCCAAACCATCTTTGACACCGAAAATGACCACTATCAAATTGTGTCAGTCGGCTGGGATAATAAGCATCGCGTATACGGTTGCTCCATTCACATCGACATCAAAAACGAAAAAATTTGGCTCCAAACCAACAATACCGAACTTGATATTGGACAAGACCTCATCACAATGGGTGTACCCAAAGAAGATATTGTGATCGGCTTCCAGCCCCCCTACATGCGCTCATTTTCCGGTTATGCGATCGCCTAACACAGATTTGCAGATCATTTCCCCAGAGCATCCAGACTATCCCCTTGGGCTTAAAACCTGCATTGCCTTCAAAACAGCACCCACCCTAACCGCGATCGGCAATCTCAGCCTGCTTTCAAAACCGATAATTGCCCTCTTCTGCTCCAAGCAATGTCCTGGCGACCTCATCCTCAAAACCTACGACCTCGCTCAAGCCCTGCGAGATGCAGAAATTCCTGTCATCAGCGGTTTTCACACTTCGATCGAACAAGACAGCCTCAAAATTCTGCTACGTGGCACCCAACCGATCATCCATTGTCCTGCCCGCAGTCTTCACAAAATGCGTCTCTCCCCAGAGCACAAACAGGCAATTGTCCGAAATCGCTTACTGATAATTTCGCCCTTTAGCGCCAGCTATCCTCGTGTCACGGCTGAACTAGCTGAAAAGAGGAACGGAATGGTTGGGGCGATCGCTCACACCATCTTTATTGCCTATGCCGCCCATGACAGCAAAACATTAGCCTTTGCCCAACGCTTGATCGCAACAGGAAAATCTGTGCTTACCTTTGATAGCTCTATCAATCCATTGTTACAAGCGCAAGGCATTGTTGGTTTGGGTATAGATGAGATCGTGCAACGCTGCTTAGGCACTCAAATATCACACACCCAAAAAGCTGCAAGCATTGATAATGAGAGATGATGTTGATTAAGTCCTACTTTGGGTAAGCGTTGGTGAAGCTTCTCTGCAAGAGAATCGCGGCACAACAACGCGCTGCACCCGACCGCCGAGAGGTTGTCTGTAAGAGGCAGAGGTTATCTGCGGCGGGTGAGCTAAGCCGTTAGATTGCACAGCACAGTTGCCCCAGAGCTACAACTACTCATCTACTGACGATTTCAATCAAACTGCTGTGCATCAACGATTAGATGCAACAGTCCATTTATCATTCAGTCTCATGATCTTCCAGGAGACAATCAGGGTTTGAGCCCTGTGACAGGTTTTCAATTTAGCCCAAAAGCAGGCCAAAATTTTGTGAGACATAGTAGTCTTACGACAAGATTGAGATAGTGCTTATTTAATTTTCAGAAGGCAAAGTCGCTCACCCCAACACATCATCTACAGTCCTGCCCCACCGAACACCGCCTCAACCACCAAATCCAACCCCGCCAGCCCATCTCTAGCGATCGCCCCTTGAGACTGGTCTGCAACCAACGCCTCTCCCCGATACGTTACCGGAACCGCGCTCGGAACAAACACCGTAATCGTCCTCGCCTGAGAATCCACAACCCAAACCTGCGACACCCCCGCCGCAATATAATCTGCCGCCTTCGCCGCCATCATGCCAAACGACTGATTAGGCGAAATAATTTCGATTGCCAAATCCGGGGGAACAGGGCAGGGCTCATCCTCCAGCCAATTCGCACTTAGGCGCTCAAACGAAACATAGGTCAGGTCTGGCACAGGCACCCACGGCTCACCGTCTCGCTCCAGCAGAACTGCCCACTCCGGGTAAAAGTGCCCTCGCGCAATAGCCCAATCGTCCATCAGCTTGATAAACGACTTTTGTAAGCCCGCATGAAATCGTTTGGGAGACATCTTTGGAACAGCATTTCCGTCAATCAATTCATGGTTATCGCGATCGGGCAGCGCTAGAAACGCTTCGAGGCTGAGTCGCTTTGAAGATGCTGTAACCATAAGCCATCACCATTCAAACAAGGATTATCAATTCATCCGCAGCCAGCCAAATACCTGACTCGCCGCCAGCGCCAACTCTATCCCCTCCAATACCACTAGCTTAGCCTCGCCATGGCACAGCTCCGGCTGCTGCTGCGGACGAAACACCAGCACCGAGCGATCGCCTGGGTCCACAAGCCAGCCCAACCGACAGCCATGATTCAAGCAGTGCAAAATATTTCCCATCACCCGGTTAGCGCTCTGATCCGGAGATAGAATTTCAATTGTCCAGTCAGGTGGCCTCAAGACATCATCTAGCGGCTCGCCGTTAGCATCAAAGCGGATATTAGACCAGCGCAGCACGGCGATATCTGGAATGATAGAGCGTTCAGCAAAGCTACACCGCAGCTCTGGAAACCCATAGGCAATTTGCCCTGGTTCAGCCACGGCATTAATAGCATTGATCAGCTTGGCCTGGAGCCGAGAGTGGCGCGTTTTAGGCATAGGTTTTTTGAGCACCTCACCCTCAACGTATTCGCTAGCGGGTTTGGTTTCTGGCAAAGCTAGAAACTCTTCCAGCGTCAGACGCGCAGCGTTAGAAACGGTCATGACTCTAAACCGCAATATGGGCTACCCCTAGTTTACACAAGAGACAACGCGCCACCGTTGCCAGGGCGATCGCCCCAGTGACCTGCGCTAGTCTTATATCATTGATGGCTAAGTCCCCTCTCGCTCAACGGGCAGAACATACCCATGCTATTCCGCCAGCTATTCGATAAAGAAACGAGCACCTATACTTATCTAATTGCCGACCGAGCGTCGCAAGAGGCGGCATTGGTTGATTCGGTGCTCGAACAAGTTGAGCGAGACCACAAACTGCTCAACGAACTGGGCCTGACCCTGCGATTTTGCCTCGAAACCCACATCCACGCTGACCACATCACCGGAACCGGAAAGCTGCGGGAATTGACGGATTGTGAAGGCATTGTTCCGGCAGAGGCCAATGTGTCCTGTGCCAATCAGCAGGTCCATCACGACCAGATCCTTTCCCTCGGCAGCATTCGCATTCAGGCCATCGAGACCAACGGCCATACCGACAACCACATGGCTTACTTAGTAGACGGCACTCACCTTCTCACTGGAGATGCCCTCTTTATCCGGGGCTGTGGCCGAACGGATTTTCAAAATGGCGATGCAGGAACGCTGTACGATCGCGTGACGCAGCGGCTGTTTACGCTACCGGAGGAAACGCTGG